>CAZMHW010000237.1:0-6107 GCA_964566105.1 uncultured Akkermansia sp. | reverse complement strand
GAGCGCGACTGTGTGTCTTACAGATCGATCCTGTGTGTCACCTGCCGTAGATTCAACAAAGTCCTTAAACGCTTTTAATTCTTCATCGGTACCAATCACCGAAAGCACATCGTTGGGATACAAACGTTCTTCTCTGCCAGGAACATTTAATACGAGGGGGCCGCGTTCTATTACCGCAATATTCACACCAAACTCTTCCCGTATTTTCGATTCCTGTAATGTTTTTCCCACATATTTAGACAAGGCATTCAGTTCAATAGTGGCAATGTGCGTGTCCCAGGGAGCAAGCGAATGCGCTTTTGATTCCTGTTCTTCACGTTCGTTCAAATTGGTTAAGAAACGCTGTTCTATTTTTCCGTAAAAGGAACGAATTCTTTTGTAGAAGATAAGCAACAGGAAACCAACAACGATGACCCCCACCGCGGTGACCCAGGGTGAAAACAAACGGTCGAATAAAAAACCCATGTAAAAAATAGCCAGCAAAATTCTTGAAAGCAGCAGGGTGATAAGTGGGCCCTGTAAACCCGGTGTAGACCAGACATTGGCATAGGCTGCTTTGTTGTGCGCCCTGCGAAAGGCCAGTGCCCAAAGAAACGGAGCGGTGAGAACGAGACTTACAAACGCGGCTGTTATTTTACCCCAGCGAAAATTGCGGAACAGAGGTGGCAGGTATTCTGTACTCAACCAGATAATGGTTATAATGATCACCGAAAAAATAACGATGTTTATAAAATAAAAACGCAACAGGGTTCTCCAGTCGCTTGCTTCTTTTACCTGGTGCGTGCTTATGCTGTATTCTGTGAGCCGTTCGTTCCATTTTACAGGTAACCATTGATTGATCTTTTGGTATACATTGTCTGAATAGCGGATCATAAACGGTGTGGTAAAGGTAGTAAGCACCGAAACGGCCACAGCCACAGGATACAAAAAATCGCTGGTCACCTGAAGACTAAGCCCAAGCGTAGCAATGATAAATGAAAATTCACCAATTTGAGAAAGACTCATGCCTGATTGAACCGCTATTTTAAGTGGTTGTCCGGTGGAGAGCGCGCCCAGAGTCACAAACAAGGGTTTTCCAAACAACAGAACAAGTGTGGCAGAAAGAATAGGAATAGCGTATTGCACGAGCATGTGGGGGTCGAGGAGCATGCCTACGGAAACAAAGAAAATGGCTCCAAACAGATTCTTGACCGATTTCACCAAATGTTCTATTTTCTCCGCTTTGGTGGTTTCTGCCAGAATGGACCCCATAATAAAAGCGCCAAGGGCAGGGGAGAAACCGGCCTTGGTAGCCAGTGCCACCATTAAAAAGCAGAGAGCCAAAGAAACAATGAGCAACGTTTCTTCACTCATGAGGCTATGAAGTCGTTTTAACAGAGTAGGCAGAAAGAAAATACCGGATACAAACCAGAGAATTAAAAAGAAAACAAGTTTCAAAACAGAGCTGATCATTTCTGCCCCGGCAAAGCTCCGGCTCACCGCCACAGTGGATAAGACAACCATCAGGACAACCGCCACCAGATCTTCTACCACAAGCACGCCCATCACAATGCCTGTGTATTTTTTGGTCTTCACTCCCAATTCCTCGAAGGCACGGATAATAATGGTAGTAGAGGCAATGGCAAGGATTCCGCCAAGGAAAAGACTGTCCATGTTATTCCAGCCAAGAAGTTTTGCAACCGTAAAACCCAGAAGCATGGTGAGACCAACACCCGCTATTGCTGTTACCAAAGCAACAGAACCCACCTTGATGAGTTTTTTAAAACTGAATTCAAGACCCAATCCAAACAAAAGGAAGATCACGCCGATATCGGCCCAGGTTTTTATACTTTCCAACTCAACAATGGTAGGAAAGAGTTTAAAATGCGGGCCAACTAACAGCCCTGCAATAATGTAGCCCAGCACGACAGGCTGTTTTAGTCTTTTGAATAAAAGGGTAATAATGGCCGCGGAGCCAAGAATAAGGGTAAGGTCGCTTATAAGCGCAGGTAAATGAATCATCTTGTACCTGCAAAATAGCACAAATAAGAAAAGTTTAAAAACGGACTAGTTGTAAATTTTTACAGTCCGGCTTGTTTTAACATTTTTTTGTCAAAACACTTTTACAGGTTTAGTTTCCCGGTAATGGAAAGCGATGAGTGGTACATTGGTTTCTTCCACAATATCTTTTGTAAGACTCTTGCCAAACAGTCGGTCAATAAAGTTCCGGAAGTGAGTCGCCATCACCAGCATGTCTGTGGACTCGTTGGCGATGTAGTGTTCCAATTCTTCTTCCACAGTATTGCCGTGCAATAACTGAAAAGACAGGTTGTTATAAAATACACTTTTATTCACTTTTTTTCTGAACTCATTCATCAGTTGCACCTCTTCTTCAGCGGATATTTCATCTCCTGAAATATGAAGAATGTTTATTTGCGCGTTGAGTTTGGACGCAATCTCAATGAGTTTATGGATGGCTTCTATATCACTCTGACGGTAATCTGTTGCGTAAGTTATTTTTTTAATAGGTCGTGTAAACTTGCTTGCTTCGGGAATGGCCATTACAGGACAAGCGGCTTTTTCGAGTACATGCGAAGCGGTACTGCCAAAAATAATGCCGGTTAAACCTGTTGCTCCTTTTGTTCCCATCACAATCAGATCACTTTTCTTTTGTTCACAGGCCTGCAAAATGGTAGGAACAGTTTCTCCTTCCTCTACCAGGTACTCGTAAGAAATACCTCCCGCATGTTCAATTTCCTGGCACAAGGCTTTCATTTTACGTATTGCTTCCTTGTTTAATTGTTCTTTTTCATCCGCCAGCACGCTAAAAGGTACTGCGGCGGGACTCACCGGTAATTGGTAAGCATGGATAAGAATAAGTCTGGCGTTTTGTTTTTTAGCCAGAATCATGGCAAAATGCAAAGCATTGTCGGCATTCCTTGAAAAATCGGTGGGTACTAAAATAGTTTTCATGAGTCACAGGGTTTGGTCTGCAACAAAATTACCACATACCAACTTTGTTGCAGGTGAAGAATGTCAGGCTCTAATGTGATTTAACTCAGGAAGAGGCTGTAGAATGAGGTGCAACGCGGCAGGAAATATGTTATTTGGTGTGGCGGGATGAGAAGGAAGGGAATGCTTAACGTTAATTTAACATTAAAAATAAATGAACTTTACAAGTTAAGTGTTGATTTGCAGCAAATAACAGTTTACTTAACCTTTTGACATTTTAAAATTAACATTAAAACAATGAGACTTAGAAATACTACCCTTAACACCCTGGTCCTTTTCGTGTTTTTAACATTCAACTCTTTTTCACAGGATCAAAGACAATTTAATACCAAAAATTCATTTTGGAGCGAACTTAATTTTATAGGAAATATCGGCAAAAAGTTTGCCTATCAACTAGACTTTCAATACCGTTTTCAATCAGAACAGCAATATTATCAGCCGAATGCGAATTTGAATAATATCTTTTTAAATCCCTATCAGACAGTATTCCGTCCCTGGCTGCATTATTATCCTTCAAAAGACAGGAAGATCAGATTTTCGGTAAGCCCCTTAGGATTTTGGGGAACGTATGGACTTGCAGGATCAAATGGAACGGTGAAGGCACCCGGAGAAGACGCGAACGATAAATTGCTGGAATATCCTGAAATAAGATCTTGTTACCAGTTAACTACTTACGATAAAATAGGCCGTGTATCTATAGCTTACCGTTTACGCTACGAATTTCGCTGGATTGGGAATGGAGAGCCTTCGACGGCCGTTTCAAATAAAACGGGTTTTGATTTTATGCATGGAATGCCTATGAACAATCCAACCTTTAAACAGCGCCTGCGGATCTTTTTTCGTACAGATGTACCGTTTAAGGGAAATACGCTTGATGCCAAAGAATTTTATTTTGCCTGTCAGGACGAGTTGTGGGTTGGACTTGGGAAAAAAACAGCCAATGCTAATTTTTTAGATCAGAACAGGGTGTACGCGGCCATCGGTTATAAATTGCCTCAGGATATAAGAGTGGAAGTGGGATATTTAAATCAGGTTATACCTCAAAACACGTATGCTTACGGCGGAAAAAATATCCGGAACATGGATTTTAATAATGTACTTCAGGTCTACGTGTTTTTTGATAATTTCAACAAATTCTTTTACAAAAAGAGTAAGACCCCGGTTAAGGAATAAGATTATTCTGAGAACATAGCTTTTCCTATTAATAGTTTTTAGGCACAAACAAACTTGAGGTGAGTTCACAGTAGGCCAGGCCATAACCAACTCCTTTTATGGACTTTATTATTTCACTGCCTATTTTGTTTCGTAAATTTCTTACGTGAGTGTCTATACTTCTGGATTCAAGTCCGAGTTCGGTGCCATTCCAGATTCTGTTGGCGATTTCATACCTTGAAAAAACCTTACCGGGATTTGAGCAGAGCAGGTTAAGCAATTCAAATTCTTTTTTCGGTAATTCAATCGGTCGATTGTTTTTGAACACCAGGTATTTTTCCGGGTCAACAATAAAAGAGGCTTGTGTCTCTTTGTCTTGAAGGGGTATTTTAAATTTACGTCTCACAATGGCATTGATCCTCGCAAGAAACAAACCTGGCTTGATGGGTTTTTCGATAATATCATCCACGCCCGATTCAAAGGCGATGATGTGTATAAAATCTTCTGACCGGTCAGTAAGGAGGAGGGTAAATGGAATTTCTATGGAAGATTCCTTTAATTCCCTGAGAAGTAAAATTGTTTCGAACTCTTTTAAAACGAGATCGGTAATAAGCAGGTCAATACTGCCGGTGGAAATGAAATCTGTTATTTGTTGTTTTGATTCGGCTGTTGTAACTCTGTAAAAGACTGTGCTCAGGGTGTTCTTCAGGAACTCCCTTTCTTTCGATTCGCCACAGACAAGCAAAATTTTGACCGGTGTTTCCATTTAAGATACTTTTTTAATGTGGTTAGCTGGTTACTGGTTTTTTGACAGGAAAAGCATTTTAAAAGCGATGATTAACAGAAGCACGCCAAAAATCTTTTCCACCAGTTCTTTTTTTAGGAGGTAATTGGTTTTGGCGCCCAGAAGCGTGCCGATAAAAAAACTGGCGGCAATAATTAAGGCGGCAGAGGTATTCACGTTTCCATTTTTGTAATAATAGTACACGGCCAGAATACCAACTGGAGGAATAAGCGCGGCCAGCGAAGTGCCCTGTGCATCGCGGATGGAATAGGCGAAAAAAAACATAAGGGCGGGCACAATAATGATGCCACCGCCAATCCCTACCAGTCCGCTTAAATAACCCGAAAGCAGGCCCAGAAGAATTAAACCTATAATAACTGATGTGTTCATTTTTAAGTTTTGTTTAAGGATTTAAAAGGGACTATAATCACTGGAATTGTGGAATGCCTGAGAACATCTTCGGCAACACTGCCCGTTAGCATTCTGTTGAGACCGGTTCGCCCGTGAGTTCCAATAACAATGTAGTGGACGTTTAGCACCTGAGCGATCTCAATTATTTTTTCACTCGGTTTTCCTTCTTCTATGAATGTAAGAGCGTCTTCGCAATTGAATGTTTCTGTGATTTTTTCCATGAACGTGGCAGCTTCCATTTTCATGGTATGCATGAGTTCACGCGGTGTGTATCCGGCATCGGAGGTAATCAGTGCGGTATCAACCACATGCATAATAGCTGCCCGCGCTTTTAGGTCGTGAGCAATGTCAAGACCTGTTTTCAAAGCTTTGACTGAATAAGCACTTTCATCAATGGCAATAAGAATTGTTTTCATTTAGGTTATGTTAGACTTTTTTAATAAGGAACAAGCCGTCTTTAATTTTCCGGCATTTTTTAAGAATACGTCTCAGAGTAGTTAAGCCAAAATGGTAATCCTTTTGAATGGCTTTTAAATCTTCAGGGTGATTATCTAAGAAAAGTGAGTGTTTGCTGCGATGGCTTCGCAGTTACCTGATTCAATTCAAATTACGGCAGAAGATTTATTTTCTGAGTAAAATAAATCAGATCAGATTCTTAAAATTGAAATAGAGAGATGTTTTGGAATAGAAAGCGGAAAATCTCCGGAGATGCCCCTGAGTGAAAACAGGGACTGGATGCGCTTTAAAACGGATCCCGAAAAGAAGAAAC
>CAZMHW010000236.1:0-6169 GCA_964566105.1 uncultured Akkermansia sp. | reverse complement strand
TTACCAGGTAGATGCCTCTACATCCAATCACGTATTCTCTTCCGGTATTACCAGCGGTTCCAGTTTGGAGTTGATGCGGATTCAGGGTAATGGCAGGGTAGGAATAGGAATTACCGCTCCTTCGACCACCTTCGCAATTGGTAATGGTAGTGCCGAGAAATTTAATGTGGATGGCACCAATGGCGACATGAACTTTTTAGACGATCAGGCGACGATTACTTTTACCGCTCCAGGTGCTTCACCACAACCTATGATCCATATGTTTAATGGAGGAACGGGTAACACGAATCGCATGGTAATAGCTCATAGTCCCCTGAACCAGGGTTGGGGCTTGCAGTATCAGGACGTTGGAGATAAATTTGTGTTTTTATCACCTTCAAATTCTGCTTTAAGTATTGATCTCTCACAGACCCGTGTGGGTGTCGGTACAACAGCACCAACAGCGTCACTCCATGTTGCCGGATCAACCCGTTTGGTAGATGGTACTCAGGGAGCAGGTAAAATTTTAACATCCGATGCTTCAGGGAATGCCACATGGCAGGTACCTGCAAATTACAACACCGGGTTTTCTGCTTATTACGCTGGAACGTATACATTTAATTCGATAGGAAGCACTATTGTTCCGTTCACGAATGTGTCATATGATGATGGAGGTGATTTTAACATTGCTGCTGGCACCTACACAACACCTGCGTCTGGACTTTATCATTTTGATGCCAGTATCCGCATCGATGGTTATACTGCGGGTCAGTATACTTATCTTGCACTTTATGTAAATGGCGGTCTTGTGAAAACGAACACCGCTGCGTCGAATACAGCGGATTTTAGTTTGAATATCAGTGGTGATCTGAAATTAGTTGCAGGTGATTTGGTTACTTTGCGGTACTACCAGTCTTCCGCCCCTCATACATCACCTGCTTCAAGTTTAGTGTATTATTTTAACGGACATCGAGTCTATTAGAGTCGAAAAATATGTGTAAGAGTAAAAAAATAAATTTCAAAATTTTAGCTGCATTTGCAATGCAGCTTTTAGTGTTTAATGCTTTCGCCCAATCTCCAACCCTGATCAATTACCAGGGAATAGTGCGCGACAGTAAAGGAAGTCCCTTAATTAACCAGGCAATTACTTTACGTTTTGAGATTTTACAAGGTAGCAGTTCAGGTACTACTATTTACACCGATGACCAGCCCAGCGGAATAACCACAAACTCCTTAGGTTTGTTTACAACACAAATTGGTAAAAACGGTACTCTTGGTCAGTTGGACTGGCAGCAGAATACACTTTATTATTTACGCGTTTTAATGGACCCAACCGGTGGGTCGAATCTGGTGGCTACAGGAACTGCTCAACAATTATTAAGTGTTCCTTTTGCCATGCATGCCAGCTCAGTTCCTGCAAGCTATGCCAACAATGTCCTGAGTATTGGTTCCAAGACTTTTAATTTAACACAAACCATTACCCCAACGCCTAATACGAACATAACGGTTTCGGGTCTGGGTACTGTGACAAGCGCGGGCACTAATACCTTTGATATTAATATTCCTGCTCCTACATTTTCTAATACTGGACAAGCTATTATCACAGGTACTTACCCGAATTATATTGTAAATACACCCACTGTTCCGCCCACTGCGGTACCAACCATAGCGGTAACTAATACTGCTGCTTTAACCTCCACAGTGGCCAGCTCAGGTAATTCTTTTAGCATTAACATTCCACCTCCAACATTTACCAATACTGGCCAGGCATTGATTACCGGCGCCTATCCTAATTTTACGGTAAACACACCCACAGTTTCAGCGGCGGCAGTACCAACCATAGCGATAACTAATACTTCGGCTTTAACCTCCACAGTGGCCAGCTCAGGTAATTCTTTTAGCATCAATGTTCCACCTCCAACATTTAACAACACGGGACAGACTTTGATTACGGGCACCTACCCTAACTTTACAGTGAACACACCAACAGTTACAGCAGCCCCAACGGTAACCGCCGTGGGGCTTGCAACTGTATCGGCAGGCCCCAATTACACAGTAGGGGTACCTTTATTAAGCTATACGCCGGCAACGGGGGCACTGGGCTCCGGAACAAACATAGTGGTGGTTGCACCTACCTTGTCTCTGTCAGGAAACACCTTGTCTTCGGGTCCAGGAAGCAATTCTGTCTTACTTCCAACCAGTCATACCATTGTAGGGCAGGGCATAGCGGCGGTAACACCTTCAACAGGTTCGGTTTTTACGGTTACGGTTAATCAACCCACTTTCGCATACAGTAATACCACAGGTTCTTTAACTTCAGGAACAAGTTCGGCATTTATCACACCTTCCTTAACCTATTCAAATAATGTAATCACTTCAGGTCCGTCAAGCAATTCCATTTCACTCGGAACAGGCACCAATGCGGTGTGGAGTACTCTTGGAAATGCTGGTACAAGTACTGTAAGTAATTTTATCGGAACAACAGATAACGTAGCATTGCTCTTTAAAGTGAATGGAAATAAATCCGGAACTATCGATCATATTTTAAATAATGCGTATTTCGGTTATCAAAGTGGTTTCTCTACTTCTACAGCCTCTTTGAATGCAGGTTTTGGCCAGGAAGCTTTAAAAAGTATCTCTACTGCAAACCGGAACAGCGCTTTTGGTTACCAGGCTTTAAAAAACAGTAATGGCGGTTCTAACACAGGTATTGGAGCGAGCGCGTTAACTTCCAATACCAGTGGTAATGATAACACAGCTTTGGGTAAGGACGCGATGTATCTGAACACTACCAGTTCGTTTAACGTGGGTGTGGGTTCAGGAGTAATGTTAAACCATACCAGCGGTGATAATAACGTAGCTTTGGGTCGTGATGTTTTAAATGGAAACACATCCGGCGCCAATAACGTAGCCATCGGTAGTCTTGCCGGTTATGCGAATGTTTCAGGAAGTGGTAACGTGTTTATAGGTTACAATGCCGGGTATAATGAAACGGGTTCTAATAAATACGTTCTCGCGAATTCTTCTACAACCGCAACACCGTTAATGTACGGTGATTTTTCTACAGGGAATGTGTCTATTGGTACAACTACCGCTAATGCGCCATTGCAGTTCAATAACAACATCACTGGCCGGAAAATAGTATTATGGGAGGGAGTAAACAACGATCACCAGGTTTATGGTTTTGGTTTGGCTTCAAACATACTGCGTTACCAGGTAGATGCTTCCACTGCAAGTCACGTGTTTTATTCCGGGATCAACAGCAGCAGTAGCCTCGAATTGATGCGGATAACAGGAACGGGTAATGTGGGTATTGGTACCTCGGCGCCCGCAACAAACCTGCACATTAACAGCAGCAGTAATTTTACCCAGATAAGAATGACACATACGGCTACTGCAAGTTTTGGTCTGGTAATGGGAACTGATAATCTGAGTTCTGCTTTATTAAACTACGACAATACGCCTATGTATTTTGGAACGAATGGAGCTAACAGGGTATCCATTTCCAATGCTGGGAATGTGAATATTGGAAGTTTTATTGCCTCTCAAAAATTAAATGTGGATGGTAATATTTCTCTGGACGATGCGTCTGCCTCTACTGCTCCTGCACGTATTATAGGCTTCCCTGTAGGTTCAACCGGAAACCATGGTTCTCTCACGCTTCAGGCTAAAAGTCAGATATTCAGCGGAACAGCTTACAGTGGTGGAAACTTAATACTTGCCGGTGGAGACTATAACGTTGGGTCTGCGAATGCTACCGGTTCTTTTGGTGGTAACGTAACAATCCGCGCAGGACATAACCTCTGGCCTCATACAACAGGGGCTTTGATCACCTTTGAAGCGGGCGTAACCGCAAGTACAGAACGTATGCGCATTGATGGTGCTACCGGAAATGTGGGTATTGGAACAACCGCTCCAACGGCTACATTGCACGTAAACGGTACCACCCGTTTGGTTGATGGAACACAGGGTGCAGGGAAGGTTTTAACTTCAGATGCTTCCGGTAATGCTACCTGGCAAACAGCGACTGTGCCTTCAAAATTAAGATCTGTGATTGTGGATCCAGGAATGGTTGATTTGACGCTTTCTGCTGCACCTCCTTCAAAAACCTATGTTGGCGGATGGCAAAGACCTTGCATCAATTTTCCTGATGCTGCGCTTACCCAGATCGTAAGTAATATTCCGGTGCCAATGGATTGGAACGGTTCTACTTCTATGACTATTACAGTTCTTTATTCTTCACCTTCAACGGCAGGTAATTTTTACGTAACGATTGGAAACTCTAACGTTGGGTTGAATTCCACTGCGGCCTCGGCGACTTCAGGTTCTTCATTTGTTGTTCCCGCGAGTACAACTGCTGAGGGATTACTGGAGTTTTCGAATGTTATTTCAATGTCCTCTACAGACCGGATGATTGAAATTTATATCAGACGCGATGGTGCTAACGGATCGGATACATCTGTAAGTCCAATGCACGTGTGGGGTTACAGATTAGATTATAAAGACTAAGTAAAAAAGCATAATAAGGATTTAAATAAGTGAATTTTATAAAGACAAAATGAAAAAAATAATTTTAACCACTCTGTTACTAACCGCAGCCGGTGCCTGGGCTCAAAACCCTACCATCAGTCCGCAGGTTCTTAATTCCGCAGGCGACCACCGTCAGGTTGGCACTTCCGGGATATGGATCACTGATAATGTTGGTGAGCCGTTTACAGAAACCATCGGTTCCGGAAACGCCATGATCACCCAGGGTTTTATTCAGCCGGAGGTTGTTTCGAATGTAGGTTTTGTACTCACTACAAAAGTGGTAAACCTGAGTTGTGTTAACAAAAACGATGGTGAAGTTCACCTGAGTTTTACTACGCCGCCTCAGTTAAGCACTGTTTCTGTCCAATATTTCTGGACACCTTCAAGTGTTTGTCCCGGTAACAACTGTGCCGATCTTACGGATTTGAAATCAGATACGTTGTCTGTTAAAATCGCGGTTACCTATTCCAATGCCGTTGGGGTTTTAAAGACCGATACGCTCATCTCCGATAGCATCGCTGTAACAGATGCCGGTACTCCTTGTGATATTAAAATATTTAATGGGGTTACTGCAAATGGAGACGGGTTAAATGATGTGTTTACCATTAATAACATTGAGCAATTTCCGAATAATCATGTGTTGATCTACAACCGCTGGGGTCAGCAGTTAGCGGATATTAAGAACTATAACAATGTAACAAATCCATGGCCAACAAAAGATAAACTGGATAATCTGCCCGCAAGTACTTATTTTTACATACTTGAACTGGGAGATGGCAGTAAACCGATTAAAGGGTGGATTGAATTAATTAAAAACTAAGATGATGAAAAGAATACTAATAGTTATTGCAGTGCTGCTTCTTACGGGAAAGATGGAGGCGCAACAAGATCCGCAATACAGCCTTTACCAGTTCAATCAAATGATTATAAACCCTGCCTATGCGGGTGCAAGAGATGCTTTGACGGTAGTTGCCTTGCGTCGCGATCAGTGGGTGAATTTTCCGGGAGCTCCAAAAACCACAAACCTGAGTGTCCACGGTCCGGTGTTAAACAAAAACATTGGTTTGGGTTTAACCGTGGTGCGTGACGAACTGGGGCCAAGAAGTACAACTGGTTTCTACGGGAATTTCGCTTACATCTTAAAGCTGACAGAAAAAATGAAACTGTCTTTTGGGTTAAATGCGGGTTATAACCGTTACCAGTTTGATTTTAACCAGATCTCTTTTCAGAAGAGTGAAGCTCCACCGGAGTTGCTGCAAAACTTAACCAAAGGAACCCTGGATGTAAACGGGGGATTGTATTTAAGGACGCATACTTTTTTTATGGGTTTAAGCGCGACCCACATCAATAATCCAAAAGTGTATAGTTACGAAGCTAGTCTTTCCAACGGCAGTAAATTCAGTTACAAAGTAAAAACACACCTCTTTTTTACGATTGGAAATTCCTTTGTAATTAACAAGGACCTGGTTTTTGCACCTACCATTATGGTGAGGCAAATCGGGAATGAATTGGGTGCGGATCTGAACCTGAACTTTTTCTTATTTAAACGTTTGTGGCTGGGAGGCTTCTACCGCAATGGTTATGGTCCAGGCGCCCTGATGCAGTTTTATGCCACAGATAAACTGCGTTTTGGACTATCTTACGATACTGGGTTACAGGA
>CAZMHW010000235.1:0-6169 GCA_964566105.1 uncultured Akkermansia sp. | reverse complement strand
GCGTATCCTATTACACTCAGGTTGTGGTTATTCTCTCCGAAACAGTAGCCACTATGATTTTTGCTTAAATAGGTATCAATGTCATCGTTATTTTCAAAACTCATCGATTTAAGGTTTGCGATACCCGGTGTCATTTTTACGACCAGCGTGTCACCTATACCATGAATCATGAATGTCTCTTTAATTCGCGATGTTTGATTAAACTGCTTTACTGTTACAACGGACACATAAAATCCGGTTATAATTCCAATCGTCCACAATATTCCAAGCGATACATTTAACCAGCGATTATGGTAGCGTATTCTGAAAAGAAGTTTAACACCTCCATAAATCAACATCAATACGGGTATTCCTAGTACAACAATGAATGAAAACACTCCCAGAATATAATCAGAAGGAGATTCAAATATAACGTGACGCCAGTGTGCCAGATCGTTGTTTGAGTTCATTATCGAAATACCAAACAAAGAAGATAGGTAAACGAGTAATAATACACCACCTATAAAGATGAGGAAAAGTCCGATCAATCGTCCCAGGATATTAAAGACGGTGTTTAACACCGAACCCACATTTGATCTCACCTTTTCGCCGTAGTTTTGATCCTTAAACTCTTTGCCGTATTTGTTCATACGGTTCTTTACATCCTCCGCTTCTTCCTGAAAATTTTTAAAGATGGTGTTAATGTTGGCCGACTCACCGCGCATTGCCAGCTTATCGGCCGTAGTCTTTGCCTCGGGAATCACTATCCAAAGAATAATGTACACCCACAAACTCACACCGCCAAAAAACACCAGTAAAAACATGGCCAGACGCACCCACACAATATCAATGTCGAAATAAGCCGCTAAACCGCTGCACACACCACCAATAGCTTTTTCGTCAGGGTTACGGAACAAACGGCGTTTAGTTTTTTCCTCACCGTAAGTATGTTGTTCTTCGGATATTTTACTTTCCTCTTTGTTTTGTTCAGCACCAAATTCTTCCGGCTTACCCATTACATTCATCACATGCTCTACGTCGCCAAGCAAGATAACTTGTTTTGCTACATTTATTTTTGCCTGTAATAATTCCGCGATCCGGGCCTCGATATCGCTCATAATTTCATTACCACCATCTGTTTTGCTGAAATAGCCTTTAATCGTGGAGAGGTATTTACTCAGACTTTCATACGCATCTTCTTCAATGTGAAAAATGATGCCGCTGATATTTATTGTTAAGGTCTTTTGCATTTTAATAAGTTTTAAGGGTTAAAGTTTTTACCTAGTTCAATTGTTTTGTTCACGGCATCTACTAATTCAAGCCAGGAAAGCTGGAGTTCTTTCAGATACTGTTCTCCGATTTCGGTTAATTTGTAGTATTTGCGGGGCGGACCACTTGTGCTCTCTTCCCATCGGTAACCAAGCAGGCCGGTATTTTTGAGGCGGGTTAACAGTGGGTAAAGGGTTCCCTCTACAACTACCAGTTTGGTATCTTTCAGTTTGTCGATGATCTCTGTTGGATAAGCATCACCTTGCGAAAGAATGGATAGTATGCAGAGTTCAAGAACGCCTTTTCGCATCTGGGCCTGGGCACTGGCTTTATTGTCGGCCCGGTCAAATGCTCCCTGGGTTTTTGAATCATTCTCTGAGTTTATCATTATAGAATCGCGTTTTTAGTTAGACATATTTTTGACTGTTGCGTTTGCCTCGTAAGGCAAAACTGCATTAAAGTGTTCTGAAATTCAGAATCACACTGTGAACTACATTTTGTTTCAGTTTATTGAGCTGTAAACCTGAAAATTGTTTTTCGATTTCACCCTTTAATTCCGGATCCGAAGTTTTTGCCAGTACAAAATTTACTTTACCATTTTTATCTGTGGTAAATAAAACTTCTACTTTATTTTCCTGAGCCACTTTGGTTTCGTAATGCGGTAATAACACCTGAGGAAACTTAAAGTAACTACGGATGGTTCTTTCGGTTTCGCTGGTAACTGTACCCGACGCAGGACTGGTATTAGACAAACCTATAACAGAAGTAAAGATAAGACTCACAAAGAGGCTCATTTTGATGAAGGTTAATTTCGTTTTCATTTTAATTTAGTTTTAGACGTTAATATTATTTAGTACTCTGTATTAATAGCTATTAGGCGATACAAATATACATCATTTGAAAGGTACTATGCAACACATAGTTCTAATATTTTTAATTAAATTTGCTAAGTGATTGATTATCAATTAGAATATTTTTATTGAACTCCATTTAATTTAATATCTTTGTACGATAATTTTACAAAAATGCACGATTGGTCTGCGGATTTTACCGCTTTATTTTCAATTGAAGGTCTTATTGGCCTGATTACTTTATCGATTTTAGAAATAATTCTGGGGATAGATAACATTATTTTTATTTCTATTGCCGTAAACAAGTTACCTGCATCACAACAAAAAAAGGCCCGTACGATAGGCCTTACACTTGCGTTGCTGGTACGCTGTGTGTTATTATTATTTGTAGGATGGATCGCCGGACTTAAAGATGCCTTGTTCCACCTGGGTGTTTATGGTGTGAGTGGGAAAAGTCTGATATTAGTTGCCGGAGGGGTTTTTCTGCTGGTAAAAACCTGGCAGGAGATTATGGAAAAAATTTACACAGATGAGGATGAAACGGAATATACACAAGGAAAGGGTAAAAATACCTTTAACGCGATTATTCTCCAGATCATTATTATTGACTTTGTGTTTAGTTTCGACAGTATTCTGGCAGCAGTAGGTGTAAGTGGTGTAGTACTTATTATGATAGGTGCTGTGGTTATTAGTATGATTCTAATGATTCTGTTCAGTGGAGGGGTTTCGGAGTTTATTAATAAGAATCAGGGAATTAAAATGATTGCTTTGGTCTTTTTATTAGCCATAGGCGCTATTTTATTGGCCGAGGGCCTGATAGACTGCTATAATTTTAGTGTACCCGAAGAAGAACATATAGAGCTTAACAAAAACTACGCTTACGTAGCCCTGGCCTTCGCCATGCTCATTGAAGCCTTTAACATGAAAGAGAGAAAAGTGAAAAGGAAGAGGGATCTGGAGCTGAAAGATTAAAATTTCCAAATTCTCACTTTATCAGACTGGATTCAGTTTACAGGTAAGTAAATTACAATCCTAAAACATTCAAATACAAGCATATGATCTTAATCAAATGGTTTTATGTGCTTGTTAATCTTGAAAAAGATTTTGATTTTTTAAAAGATTTTCTCATCTTTGTTAGTATACATTGAGTACTTTTATTACTCAAAAATGATAGAAACCCTCATATCCTCAAAAACCCGCATTAAGCTTTTGCTCAAGTTTTTTCTGAATAGTAAAAACACTGCCTACCTGCGTAATCTGGAGGAAGAGTTTGGAGAATCCACCAATGCCATTCGCCTTGAATTAAACAAATTTGAAAAGGCCGGGTTTTTGGATTCGGCAAACGAAGGCAATAAAAAGATTTTTTCAGTCAACACCAAACACCCTCTTTTTCCAGACATCAACCGAATTATCATGAAAATGACCGGCCTGGAATATGTGGTGGATTATGTACTCGAACGCATTGGGGATTTGGAAAAAGTTTATCTTGTGGGAAAAATGTCGAAAGGACAGTCCACTGAAATAATTGACCTGGTGCTGGTTGGAGACAACCTTAACAAAACTTTTTTGATTGAACAGATTGAGAAAGCCGAAAAGAAAATAAATAAGAAAATCAGGTATGTGCATTATGGGTCAACAGAATTTGATCTGGCAAAGATCAAAGAACCCGGCATGCACCCCTTGCTTATTTGGAGTAGATAGAAAATAATAAATGTTGAATTGTAAATTTTAAATGAAAATACTTCGTTTAAATTCAAGGATTACGATCTCAATTTAACATTCAAAATTTATAATTTATAATTCCACTCATGTGACTGAGGAGGCGAAGCTATGAATAGACAAGGCAAATGTTGAATGATAAATTTTAAATTGGAAAACGGTCATTTTGAATGAACTATCTGGATAGTAAGTTAACACTAAAAATTGAACACTAATTTGTCCTGGAAAGTAATATATGTAAACTCACGTACCGAAAAAAAAGTGGCAGAACGTCTTCAACAAGAGGGCATTGAAAGTTATGTGCCCCTTAAGCGTGAAATGAAACAATGGAGTGATCGCAAAAAATTGGTGGAGAGTCCGCTTATAAATGGTTATGTATTTGTTAATCCCTCAGCAAATGATCGTGATAAAGTATTACGGTTTCCGGGAGCGTTACAATATGTGCGTTACAATGCCAGTGATGCTATCGTGCGCGATGTGGAAATAGAGGCTTTGCGTTCCATTGAAGAAAAAGGCTATTTTGTGAATGGTGAATTTTCGAAGCCGCTTAAGGAAGGTGATCGCGTTAACATAGAATATGGTCCTTTTAAAGGTTTATACGGATCGGTAAAAACACAGGCAAAAGAAAGTGTTTATACCATTAGTATTGAAGGCATTGGTTACGCGTTAACGGTACGAGTGCCGGAAGAAGTGTTAATCAAACAGAGTTCTAAAATTTAAATCAGATGATCGTTATAATTGACTACGGTATTGGAAATTTAGTTTCTGTTACAATTTGGCAAAAAAGAAATGGGGTATTGATTAATTTTACAAACAGAACAAATCTTATCATTGAGTAATATGAGTCAAACTGAAGAAAAATGGGATTTGATAATAAAGCCACAAAGTTCGTGGTTTGATCTCAATCTAAAAGAAATATGGCACTATCGTGATCTTTTAATGATGTTTGTTAAAAGAGACATTGTATCTGTTTATAAACAAACCATTCTCGGTCCCATCTGGTTTATTATTCAACCTTTATTAATGTCTCTTACTTTTACTGTTGTATTTGGTAATGTTGCCAATCTTTCTACAGACGGTAACCCGAAATTTTTATTTTATCTTGCTGGCATAACCTGTTGGAATTACTTTGCGGAATGTATCAATAATACTTCAAATACTTTTATTACGAATGCTGCTATCTTTGGTAAAGTATATTTCCCAAGAATTATTGCACCACTATCAATTATTGTATCTTCAGTTCTAAAATTTCTTATTCAATTAGGATTATTTATAGTTGTCTATCTTTATTACTCCTTTAAAGGGTATGAACTTGATTTAAATTATTTGCTTTTCTTGCTACCTTTATTAATTCTTATCATGGGTGTGATGGGCTTAAGCATGGGAATTATCATTTCATCTTTAACAACCAAGTACCGCGACCTTCGCTTTTTAATCGGATTTGGCGTACAACTTATGATGTACATTACACCTGTAATTTTGCCTTTATCTGAATTTAAAGGTTTCATGCATAAGGTTGCTGTTATTAACCCTATGACACCAATAATTGAAACGTTTAAGGCGGCTTTTTTAGGGAGTGAAAATTTTAATATAAACGGTTTACTTTATTCATGCTTGTTTTCTTTTATACTTTTCTTTATAGCCATTTTTTTGTTCAATAAAGTTGAAAAAAGTTTTATGGATACAGTTTAAATTATTTAATGAGTACAGTAATTAAAATAGAGGATCTCGGAAAATTGTATCGCCTAGGTGATGTGGGAACAGGAACTATTTCCCACGACTTGAATAGATTTTGGGCAAAAATAAGAGGCAAGGAAGATCCCTTCCTGAAATTAGGCAGCGAGAATAATCGTTCAATTAAAGGGACTTCTGATTTCGTATGGGCCCTAAAGGATATCAACTTTGAAGTGCAACAAGGTGAAGTTCTTGGCATCATTGGAAAAAATGGGGCAGGAAAATCTACTTTGCTCAAAATATTATCGCGAACAACTACTCCTACAACGGGTTCTTTTAAAGTGAGGGGACGAATTGCAAGTTTACTTGAGGTTGGTACGGGATTCCACCCTGAATTAACAGGTCGTGAAAATATTTATTTAAATGGGGCGATTTTAGGTATGACAAAAAAGGAAATAACAGCCTCCTTTGATGAAATAGTTAACTTTAGTGGTGTTGAGCGGTATATTGACACTCCTGTGAAACGGTACTCTTCCGGAATGTATGTTCGACTTGCCTTTGCGGTTGCCGCACATTTAAATACAGAAATATTGATTGTTGATGAAGTATTAGCGGTGGGTGATATGGAATTTCAGCAAAAATGTATGGGCAAAATGAAAGATGTTGCAGGGCATGGC
>CAZMHW010000234.1:0-6214 GCA_964566105.1 uncultured Akkermansia sp. | reverse complement strand
GTAAACATACTGTATTCGGTCACGTAGTGGTTGGTCAGGATGTAGTGAACGCTATTGTGGGAAATGATACCCTTGTGAAACTGGTGATTTTAAGAAAAGGTAAGGAAGCGGAAGCTTTTGATGCCGCTAAAGTTTTCGAAAGCGAAAAGGCGAATGCAGGAGCAAAAGCTGCGGCAAAAGCTAAAGCGGAAGAAGAAGCAAGAGCGGTAGCGAATGCAGCAGCGCTTAAACGTTTTGCAGATGCCAAAACAACGGCAAGTGGTTTAAAATATTTTATCGAAAAAGAAGGCACGGGTGATTCTCCAAAAGCAACCGACCAGGTAACAGTTTTCTACCGCGGTACTTTTACCGATGGAAGAGAATTTGACGGTAACTTTGGAAAACAACCTATTTCTTTCGGTTTAAACCAGGTAATTCCGGGTTGGACAGAAGGTTTACAATTAATGAAACCGGGTGGAAAAGCTACTTTTTACATTCCTTACAAAATTGCATACGGCGAAAATGGTCATCCTTCAGGAGTTATCCCTCCAAAGAGTGATTTGATTTTTGAAGTGGAATTAGTGAAAGTGAACTAAGATTTAGTTCGTATAAAACGTAAAGCCCCGTCTCTGAGAAACGGGGCTTTTTTTATGGAGCTTGTTTGTTTACTCCGTATTCTTATATCTGTTTAAGTTGGTATTACTTATTAAATTCATCCAGGGAATGCCATCCCCACTTTAAGTCCTAATCTTAAGGCAAAAAGAAACCCCATTTGTATGTACAAACGGGGTTTTCTTAGAATGAGTGGAGTGATTTTATTTTTTATTCTCTGCAATCAGTTTTTTAGCCTGTGCAACGTAACTATCGTCTTTTTCTTCTCCCGCCAATACAATTACTTTTTCAGCTGTGCTGATAGCACCGGCTTTATCGTTTTGTTTTACCTGAATTTTGGCTTTCAACATATACATCCAATAGGCTTTAGGGTTCGAAGAAATGGCCTTGTCAACCCATTCACCGGCTTTGATCATGTCTTTATTGTTGTCGTAAAAATAACTGGCCGCCTGAAAATACGGACGGTTATCATTAATTACCTGAGTTTCGATGTTTTTCATGATTTTTGCATCGATGTCAGCTGTAACATTAATGTCCACGCGGGTGTTTTCCCAGTTTAACTGAATATTCACACTGGTCGCTGTAATATCGGCAAGGTCAATGGTAAAGGTTTCCACTTTATCATTTAAAGCTTTTGGTTTTACTGTAAAATGTGCAACATCATTCTCTTTTTTGTAATTGGCAACATTCCCACCAAGAGTCAGATCTTTGTAAATAATGATCTCCCAGCTGTCTTTGTTAGGAACACTGTACAAAGCATAGGTTCCTGCTGGCACAGCATTGCCTTCCACTTTTACGTCTTCTCCAAAGGTTATTTTTGTAGAACCGTTGGCACCGGTACGCCAGGTTTTTCCGAAAGGTACCACGTCACCAAAAACAACACGTCCTTTAGCGCTAGGTCTGGAGTATTCTACCGTAATGTCCGACATGGCAAAAGCCTGTTTAACGGTTTGTAAGGGGCTTGGGGCAGGAATTTTTAACTGCGCCTTTAAAGAAGTACTGCTGATAGCGGCAATAGCTACCACAGCGGAAAAGTGTTTTAATTTTGTTAACATGAGTTTTTAATTTAGTTAAGTAAAAATTTAATGCGGCTAAAGATAGAAATTAATGAACTGAATTAATTTGATAAAATTCCTTTAAACATTTTTTACCATTTGTTTTAAAAGGCTTTGTTTATCCCCAACATCCATCTGAATTGGATGTAATCGTTTTCAGCATAAGGTAAGCGGCTCACGAAGAATGGTACATCAAAACGGATGGTGAGCGGTTTTAGGTTATACAGTTTACCCCAGCGCACAATACTTAGTGTGGTGCCAACTCCCGCATCTGTCATCACATCACTCATCACGTTTGGAGTTCCGGGGGCATTAATATTAATGATGCCCGCGTCACCAAAAACATAAGGTTGAAATTTAATGCTGTTGTTGAGGAATTTCGGATTGATAAAGCGGAACAATTCTCCGAATTCTATTTCCGTGCAGAAGGACGCTCCGGTTGCACCTTTGTAGTTGTAATTCAGACTACCATCCGAATTTTTTTGCGCGAGAAGGTATCCCGAATAACCTCTTAATCCAAGTCCTCCGCCTGCTGTAAAATGATTGGTTGTATTTCCATAGTTACCCAAGTCAGTTGGAACAAAACCCATGGAGCGGGTGTATTTATTATTCATGAGGTCTTCATTGTTGGCTCCTGCAACAAATAACATCGATTCAGAGGGAAGTTTGCTTCCGAAACCAATTTGACCGAATACGCGGGTATTAATATTGATACGTCCCAAATCATTTTTATTGATTGCCGTAAGTGTGGCTGCAGAAAAATCATAATCGTTCGTAAAGGCCGAGGAGCGTAGATTTAAAACCAGGTTTCCTGTTCCTTTTTTGTAACGGTAATTATGTTCAATTCCTACATGGATAGCGCTGTTTAATTTTTGATATCCCCATTCTTTGTCATTGATCAGGTAAACCATGTCCTGGATCTGGTCACGCCACATAGCCTTTAAGTGGGTGTAGACTCTGGTCTTATCGTTATTGCTTTTTTTCTCAAAACCTATAGTTCCTCCGTCCAGTCCATCGAGTGATTTTAATTGCAAATAGATGTTTGATTTTTTAATAAAACGGTGCGTTGAGTTTTTGTAGTCGATTAAAAATGATAGGGTGTTGTATTTATTTTTGGCTACAGTGCTGTCAATATAAGCCTGACCAAGTCCGGAGCTGAACCACACACCGAGTTCAAACACATGTTTTGTATTTAAATAGTCACCACCAAGAACAGCGCCTATTTTTACACCGTCGTAGCCATTGTACCACAAGCCGGGCCTTACACGCATGTCGTACCTTTTCCAGTTAGGCGGGTTGTATACTTTAGAATCAAATCGCAGGCTAACCCGACCAGTTTTTGAATTGTTAGTCATGTCTACGTCCGAAAGACGGTAAGATGGATCAATAATCACATTTTTTACCTTAGTGCCAATGTTCAAAGTGGCCGTGTACGTTGGTCTCAGTTTTGGTCCCCAGCCAATCCAGCGGGGCAGAGTAGTGGCATTGGTTGGTTTTTCGAACCAGGTGTTTGGAATGTAATAATGCCGTGCAGAATCATTTTTGTCAATAACAGCAAAGTCAATAGGCATCTGCATAGAGCCTTTGCGTCTGAATGTTATTTCATATACATCGTTTTTTTTACGTTTTATTTTTCCAATGGTATAATCGATGGTTTTGGAAGTTTCGAGCCATTGGTCGAAAAACCAATTCAGGTCTACACCTGTGTATTGAATAACAGAGTTTCTGAAGTCTTCGGGGTAGGGATGACAGAATTTCCACTGTTTAAAATAGTGTTGCATGGCTTTGTCAAATAAAGCACGTCCTAAAACATATTCCATGTTTTTTAGCATCGCGGCTGTTTTTGTGTAAGACTGGCCATAACCACCTGCGTGCCTGATGCCACCGTTAAAGTCGTCCCCATGTGTATTAAGAGTGACTTCCTCTTTTTTAGTGACGGTATTGTTGTAGTAGGAGTTGTAAATCTGATCATCTACAATACGAACCGGTTCAGTAAAACGTTCAATGTATTTACTTTTCGATTTTGCTTCAATGCTTAAGGGACCATCAATGAATTGGTAAGTATCAGCTGTATAAAACTGGGTAAATCCCTCGTCCATATACGCACGATAGGTTTCGTTAGTACCTACCATTCCCTGAAACCAGTTGTGCGTCATTTCATGAATGAGCAGGGTTCTGTAATCGGGATCAAATCCTCCGCACAAAGTAAGCATAGGATACTCCATGCCGTCCTGAGCATCCGCAACAATCATTTTTGGATGGTGGTAGGGTCCTATGTTATAAGAGTTGATCTCCAGAACTTTTGCAATGTACTGAGCGGCATTGTACCATCCTGCTGCATGGGGTTCTTGTACCAGGGCAATACACCTTACACCGTCCCAATTCGTTTCACCGATGCGGTAATTTGGATCGGCTGTTAAGGCAAAATCATGGACGTTGATGGCCGAAAACTTCCAGGTCTTTTTTGTCCCATCTCTTTTTATGATGGTAGAGGGGGGCGAATTGAATGGTTTATTTAGAAAATTTTTGAGGTCCAGTTTTTGTCGGAGCGTGTCTGGCAATACTTCTTTTTCATTGAGCAGAGTTCCGGTACCATCAGCCACATAAGTGTTCGGAAAAGTTAGTTCCACATGGTACGATCCAAAATCTCCATAAAATTCATGATCCATGTGCTGATCAGTTGTCCAACCGAACTTACTGTCGATAACCGCTATTCGCGGATACCAATGCACCACATCGTAATGTTTTTTTCCAAAGGAATTAAATACTTTCATCCGGTTACGAATAGCCTCTTTGTCAAAATAGGTTTTAAAGTCGATCTTAAATGTAATAGATTCACCGGTATTCAGAACTTTTGGAAGGTATACTTTTAGAATGGTATTGTCCAATTCTGTTTTTAAGGCCTGTCCGTTCGCTGTAATTGTTTCCACCTCGGTTCCTTTATTTTGCGAACGGTATTTACCGAATTTTAAATTGTAATTATTGTTTTTATAAAGATCGGCAGCATAAGAGTCTTTTGTTTGTGCATTGTTATACAGGTGAAAATAAACATAAGAGATGCTGTAAGGTGAATTGTTCCAATAGGTCAGTTCTTCGCTGCCGCTCAGAATGTCGGTACTGTCATTTACCTCTGCTTTAATGTTGTAATGAACATCCTGTTGCCAATAGCCCTCAAAGGGTTTACGGTTTTTCCAGTACATGGGATTGGTGGCCGAGCGGTACTCCATGTATTCAGTTTGCGCCGGGGCGCTAAATGCGCATAATAAAACAAAAACAGGAAGTATTTTATTTAAGTGATGTTTAATGGAATACCGCTTCATAATTGGAAAGAATTGACCATAAATATAAGAAACTGTTTAACTTTTATGATCAAAACTTATTGATCTTAAATGAAGAGAAGTATGATTTTAAGCAGTATTTTTATGTGACATATTTAAAAGAGGGATGCGTTTAAAAATCTTATTCACTGGCATTATTTTGATTTGTATCAACAGCTTGAAAGCTCAGGATACTTTTTCCATTCTGGCATTTGATTCGTTGAGTGGTGAAGTGGGGGCGGCGGGAGCTTCCTGTGTGGATTTGTTTCAGGTGCCGGGCTATAGCAATCATTTTATTGCGGAACTTTTTCCGGGGGAAGGTGCTATTGCTACCCAGGCTAGTTACCTTCCGGTTAATCAGATCAACGCCCGAAATCAATTTTTAGCGGGAGATAGTCCATCGCAACTTATAACCTGGCTGCAGGCCAATGATGCGCAGTCTGCCACGGATGCCCAGACCAGACAATATGGAGTTGTTCGGATGAATACAGGGTACCCCCAATCAGCAGCTTTTACAGGCACCAACTGTATGAATTACAAAAATCATATTACGGGACCAAATTACTCGATTCAGGGAAATATATTACTTGGCCAACAGGTTCTTGATTCCATGGAAGCAAGGTTTAAACGTGAAAAAGGTGATCTGGCCTGTAAACTAATGGCGGCCATGCAGGGAGCAAAAATGGTTGGTGCGGACTCCCGCTGCGCGTCCAATGGCTCTTCTTCCTTGTTTGCCTTCTTAAAGGTCACTCTTCCAACAGATACCTTTGGATTTCCTTCTTTCCTGATTTCGCTCAAAACATCGGCCAATGCGGGTATTGAGCCAATTGATTCGTTACAGAACTTATTTGATGCACAAAAATCCTGCACCCTCAATTTGGTAGGACTTCCCGCCAAAGAGAAACATGAGGCCAATGTGTGGGTTTACCCGAACCCTGCCAGTAATACTCTGAATATCCAACTAATTGGCTCCAGCTCTTCTGCTCACTTTCTGATCCGGGATGTTTGGGGAAAATTGGTCGCTGATTCAACTTTTGAGAATCAGATCAATTTAAGTACTGTTTACTGGAGTCGTGGAGTGTATTTTGTGGAAATAAAAGCCGGAAATACGATCTTTAAACGCAAGATCGTTGTTAACTGATGGACCAAAGCGATAAGGTCACGAAATACAAGGCCTTGAAAACCCTCTTTAGCCTGATTGTCAATAAAATATCTCTTATTTTTTGTGGTTTTCAATTAAATAAGTATATT
>CAZMHW010000233.1:0-6225 GCA_964566105.1 uncultured Akkermansia sp. | reverse complement strand
GTTTTATCGAGTTCCACCTTCTTTTTGCAGGAAGGACAAAGAATCCGGATTAAGCGTTGCGCGACAGATAAATTCAGAACGCTGGCCAGCAGATAAGGTGCAATGCCCATGTCCACGAGTCTGGAGATGGTTCCCCAGGCGGAGTTGGTGTGAATGGTGGAAAGCACCAGGTGTCCCGTTAAAGCTGCACGGATGGCCATTTGTGCGGTTTGCGCATCACGGATCTCCCCGAGCATGATAATGTCCGGATCCTGTCTCAAAAAAGTACGCAGCGCCTCGGTGTAGGTTAAACCAATGTCTTCTTTCAATTGAACCTGGTTAATACCATCCAGTGTATATTCAATAGGATCTTCAATCGTTAAAATATTATTGGTCGGTTTATTGATCACTTTCAGCGTGGCGTACAGCGTGGTGGTTTTACCCGAACCCGTTGGACCACTGATGAGAATAATTCCATTCGGTTTTTTAACGGCGATCTCGTAACGCTCTAATTCTTCTTTGCTGAAACCTAGTTTTTCAATGTGAATGTGGCTCGCATCGCTTCCCAGCAAACGCAGAACGATCTTTTCACCGTACAAGGTCGGGAGAATAGACACACGCATATCGAGGTTCGAATTGTTGAATTTGAAACGGATGCGTCCATCCTGTGGCAGGCGTTTCTCAGCAATGTCGCAGGAAGCCGCGATTTTTATTTTATTGATCAGCGTTGGATATTCCGCTTTATTTAATTTGTGTCGGTCAATCAAAACACCATCTACTCTAAAACGGATGCGACATTTTTCGCTGTAGGTTTCAATGTGAATGTCAGAACTGTGAAGATCTTTTGCTTCCTTCACCAGTGTTTCCAGAAAATTAGAATCGTTTACATTGAGGCGGTAAGCATTGTTGTTAGATGCTTCCAGACGTCCCTGGTTCTGAGCTTTGGGATAATTGCTGAGCAGGAACTCTTCCAGTTTTTCATGATTCTCACCTTCCAGTTGTACTTTTCTGCCCAATACAATTTCCAGTTCACTTTGCAGGTCTCTGGATTTTTTTTTCTCATTCACGAGACAATGCAGAACTCCCTGATCGAGTTTAAAAGGTACAATGCCGTAATACCAGGCCTGATCGATGGTGATCTGGTTTTTGAGCTCATTATGAAGTTGGGTAAGTTCCATGCCTGACAGTTAAAAATAGGGAAATTTGCCGGCAATTTTTTAGAGGAAACTTTGTGTGGAAGCCTTTAAAGACGTGTGTTTTGACCGGATTTAAGAGCTTACAATGTGTTGTGTTTTATAAGAACTTGGTAATCAGATATTAATAAAAAAACGTATTTAAAAACGCTAGGTAAACACCTAGTTAAAACTATGTGTTTACCTAGCGAAGAATTGGGTGTTTACCTGATCGTTTTATTCTTTGATAATCTTCAACGTAGTCAGTAATTTTCCGTTTTCTTTCAGAACCAATAAGTAAATACCTTTTGTTGCCTCCCCTATATGTATGTGGTTAACTAACCTGTCTACCTTTTGTGCGTGGATCAATTCTCCAATGGCATTATAAATTTGAATGCTGCTATTTTCAGGTAGCCTGTTTAATTGAAGAAAGTAAGAGCCCGTGCCTGGATTTGGGTAAAATGTTGTAAAAAGTTCTTTCGTGTTAAGTTCTTCAACGCCATCACAAGTTTGAACGGGGATAGAAATTTGGTTTACCAAACTTTCACAGCCGTTCACATCGTTTCCTACGATCGAATGAACCGCTACACCTGCAACCGTGGGTGTAATAATTAACAGGGAACCGGTGGTAGAGTTGTTCCAGGTATACGTGTTGGCTCCACTAACCGAAATAGTGGCCGATTCACCGAGGCAAAGTAACGAAGGGCTTACTATTGCGTTAATAATAGGGTTGCTCAGCGTAGTTATTGCCAGTGTTAAGGAACTGCTGCACGAGGCGCTGTTTTCTCCCGTTACCGTGTAAATGGTGGTAGAGATTGGTTGGAATACGGGTGAGCTTCCCGTCACGTTGCCGGGCTGCCAGGTATACGTTGTTGCACCTGATGCCTGCAGAGTTGAACTTTTTCCAGAACAAACAACCGACTGGGATGCACTTGCAGTAAGTGTGGGATGTAGATTCACTATTAGAGTAATGACTGAATTAGTTGCGCAGATCGCAGGATTTCCGGTTGTTAGGGTATAAGACGATGTATTAGACGGACTAACAATAAGTGAAGAACTTGCAACATTACCCGGATTCCATGTAAAGTTGGTGGCACCAATGGCAGTAAGTGTTACGGTACTTCCACTGCAAATGGGGTTTTGGCTGGAAGAAAGCGTTAGTTGTGGAGCGGTAATTACACTGACGCTTGTAATACTTGAATTTTTGCAATTATGTTGATCTTCTCCAATTACGGTAAACGTGATATTGTTGACAGGTGTTGAAATAACGAGGGAACCCGTTACGTTAAGTGGCAACCAGGTATAACTTGATGCCCCTGTTGCTGTTGAAATGAGATTATTTCCCGCGCAAAGAGTAAAGGCGGATACTCCAATATTTATAACCGGCAAAGGGTAAACCGTTATGCTTAGGGTATTTGTTTTGGAGCAGATACCGGTTACACCAGTGAGTGTGTAGATCGTACTTACCGTAGGGCTTACCAGTATATTGCCTGCGGCCAGTCCTCCCGGGTTCCAGGTGTAATTTAAAGCGCCGCTTGAAAATAAATTACTAAAACCTCCCACACAAAAGCTAGGATTACTTGCTGCTGATGTTACATTGGGTATGGGTGTTACGGATACCGTTTGATTAACAGAATTAGAACAGGTGCCATTAGAGCCAATGAGGACGTAAGTACCGGTTGTAAGTGGCGAAAGTGTATTTGTAGTACCTGTAAGGCCACCTGGATTTAAAGTATACGCAGTTGCTCCACCGGCTGAAACGTTAAGGGTAGACCCGGCGCAGATGTTGGTGGCACTCCAACTTGCAGATAGGTTTGGCGAAGGCAGTACAGTAACTTCTTTTACAGCCATACCACTGCAACTTGCGTTGCTAACTGTGAGTGTGTAAGTTGTGTTAACCGTAGGGCTTACAACAATCAACGAACTGGTTGATCCACCCGGGAACCATGAAGTGCCTGATGAAATGGATGAAAACAATGCGACTGAATAACCGGAACAGACCGTAGGTGTTGCAGGATTGATTTGAGTAAAGGGTAATCCCAGTACAGGCAATTGTTTTGTTAGTGTGGACGTACAGCCTGCTAAATTTACTCCCGTAATGGTATAAATGCTGGTAGCCGTTGGACTAACGGCAATGCTGGCAATTGTTGTTCCTCCCGGAAGCCAGGTATAGCTGTTAGCGCCGCTTGCTGTGAGGGTTGCAGAAGTTCCCAGGCAAATATACGGTGAAGAGCTTGAAACGGAAAGAGAGGGACTCGCTAAAAGTGTAATGGTAGCAGTTGTTGAAGAGATACAACCTCCTGCATCACCAAGTATTGTATAGATAGTGGTTGCAAGCGGACTCACAACAACACCTGTACCGGTTAAATTGCCCGGAAGCCAGGTACAGGAGGGGGCGCCGCTTACCCACAAAGAAGTGCCTGTTCCCTGGCAAATAGTAGGATTGATAGCACTGACCAGGGTGGGTGTAGTTCCCACGTAAACGGTCACCGCGGCTGAACCGGAACACACACCTGTTTGTCCGCTAACTGTATAAATTGAACTCACGGTTGGATTTGCGATCACCGAAGAACCTAAAGGGGTGTTGAGCGATGAAGAGGGGGACCAGCTGTAAGATGCAGCGCCGTTAGCGCTTAACGTAGCTCCTGCCGCATAAGGCATGCAGAGTAAATAATTAGAAGAACCGGCGCTTAACGTAAGCGGTGCAATACCACTGCTAACCGAAATTGTTTTTGTGCCGCTACAACCGCTCAGCGTGTTGGTAACAAGCACCGAATAGGTACCGGCAACATTCAGGTTAAGTGTGGACGAAGCGGAGGAACCGACTATGCCCGGACCGCTCCATAAAAACGTGTGAGAGGCGGAGTTTGGCAGCGCATATACCTGAGTTGTGGCGTTGGTACAGGTTAAGCTTCCGCCTGAAGTAACGGTTGGTGTAAAAAATCCTCCGGCATTTATAACGGAAATCGTGTTGGTGGATACCTTGGGTGGACAGTCTCCGTTTGAAATATAACAGCTGTAAGTACCCGGTAAAGTGACAGAGACAGTTTGATTATTTGCCGGGCCGCTAATGCCCGGACCAGACCAGGCGTAGGTAACCGGGCTAATGCCCGGATTGGCCGAAAGCGTGAGCGTTTGCAGGCAGTTAATGGTATTGTTTGGGCTTGCACTTAAGGTGGAAGAAAAGGTAGTGACCAATGGGCAGCTTGCAAAATCGGTAGTGCCGTAAAACAACAAGGGCGCGGCTACGAAATTTATGGTGGGGGAAGAGGCTGAAATTGTACCAACGTAATAATTACTGCTGGAAGAAGCTGTGATAGTATTGCCAACAATGGCAAAAGACTCACCGGCAAAATTTGAAGGCAAGCCACTTACGGAATAGGTACAAATCTGTGCTCCTGAGGAATTGTAAACATATAAGTTACTGTTACCCAGAAGATAAAAGTTATCTTGGTCGTCTCCCACAATATCTGCGTAAACGGTGGGAGTAATTGATGCAACAAGGGTTGGACTTCCTGTACCATTATACTTATAAACTTGTGAGGTATTGTTGTAAAACATATAAATGTAATTTTTACTGGAGCCCAAACCAAAACTCAGGGACGAGAAGCAGGTATGTGTACTGCTTGCAAAGGCCGAACCGTTATAATACCACAAAGAGGTTACCCCCGAACTTGTAGTCACTATCCAAAAGGTGGGGTTTGGTGCAGTGAAACCAAAGTTGGACCCGGTAGCGAGGCCCCAGGAAGAGAGAGTTGATCCCCAGGGAACTACCAGTGAAGTACTGGATACGCTAGTGGGTGTATTTGTACTACAGCCCTTGATGGTGTCGTAGTAATAACTGTCGTAACTATAAAACGTGTTGGTACAAACGGGTGTCACCTGACCTGTAATAAGTTTAACACAAAGTAAAAAAAGGAGTGATAGTTTTTTTTTCATGGAAATGTTTGGGTTTACAACTGCCAGCTCTTGCAGAGATAGCAACCCCTAAAGATAATTCTTTTTCGTATTAAAAAAATCCAGGTATTCGACGAAATAGGGTCTTGAAGGGTTCAATTTTTTTGAATTCCCGAATTAAGGGAACATCTGTTGGAATTTCGGAAAAAACAGATTCAGCTCGTTCGGATTTGATATACCGGCGTGTGTGTATGGAGCTTGAGTTCGTGTATTTGTAAGCACAGATAAGAGATCCGTGTTATCGGGAGTGTTTACCTAAGTGTCTTATTCCCTAATGAGCCTCAACGTAGTCACTAATTTTCCGTTTTCTTTCAGAACTAGCATGTAAATTCCTCGGGTATTTTCTTCAATGTTTAAATTGGTCTCCAGGGAATAGAGTTTCCTGGTTTGTATCAAATTTCCAAACGAATTGTAGATTTCAAGGAATGTGTTTTCATCCACAGCATTAAGCTGAAGTGTAAAATTTCCGGTGTTTGGATTTGGAAAAGCCCTGCACCAATTGTGAGATGAGTTTTTCTCTTCTAAGCCGCTACACTTACTAACTGCCTGGCTTATGAGAACTGTACCGCTTTGACATCCATTTGTGTCGGTGCCAACCACAAAATAATTACTCACAGGGGTATTTGTAGGGCTTAAAGTAATTGTGGGATTAACATTCGTTCCGTTCCATGTGTACGTACTTGCACCAGTAACTGAGAATGAAACACTTTCACCAAGACATATCAGGGAGTTACTCGATATTATAGTCAGGCTGGGTGTATTCAAAGTGTTTACGGAAAAATTGAAACCACTGCGACAACCGGTGCTGGAGCTTCCTGCAACGGAGTAAGTCGGCCCTGAACCGGAAGGTATGCTCACAGTATTGCCTGTTATGTTTAACGGAAACCAGGTGTAGGTACTGGCCCCGCTTGCCGAAAGAATCAGATCTGATCCTGAACAAACCTGGAGTGGTAGGGTATTGTTTAGTGACAAGGTGGGGTTCGGCCAGACTGTAACCAAAAGCGTTTTTGTATCGGTGCAATTTCCTAATTTTCCATCCACAGTGTATGTAGTGGAGGTTACCGGTGAAACACTAACACTCTGAAGATTTGAATTTAAAGGTGTCCACGTGTAAGAC
>CAZMHW010000232.1:0-6244 GCA_964566105.1 uncultured Akkermansia sp. | reverse complement strand
CTGTAAAAATGATTAAATTCATCGGGAGTCTGAAGAGGTGGCATGTACAAATTCAGAAAAACGCCCATGGTGATACTTACTATCAGAAAAAAGTGCTGAGGACTGATTTTATTTAAGATTTTGTACATAAAACCGTGGCTACGCAAGCCTTATCAAAAGGGAAAAGCAGGACGATCTGCCCTTACACTCTCAATACTAGTATTTTTTGTTTAAACGGCCAAAAGAATTGAGCAATTTCTTATCTTTACGTTCCTAAAATTAATATGTTAGATAAATTAGAAGAAATAAAGCGCCGGTACGAAGATGTAGAATTAAAACTGTCGGACCCGAAAGTGATCAGCGATATGAAACTGTTCAAAAAACTGAACATTGAATATAAAGAGTTGGGGCAAATTGTAACGCACATTAACGAATACAAAAAAGTTCTTGCAAATATTGATGGTGCCAAAGAAGTTCTTGCCACAGAAAAAGACAAGGACTTTCTTGACATGGCAAAAGCCGAACTGGAGGAAAACCGGGAGAAAGAGGAAAAACTAACAGAAGAGATCCGTTTGATGCTGATTCCAAAAGACCCTGAAGATGAAAAGAATTGTGTGATGGAGCTTCGTGGTGGCACGGGTGGTGATGAGGCTGCTATTTTTGCAGGTAATCTTTTTGAGATGTATTCCCGTTTCTGTGAGAAAAAAGGGTATCAGCTGGAAGTTGTGGATTCAAGTCCTGGCACTATGGGAGGCTTTAAAGAAATTGTATTCAATGTAAAAGGCAGCGGGGCTTACGGCACCATGAAATTTGAAAGTGGTGTACACCGTGTGCAACGTGTACCTGCCACCGAAGCCCAGGGCAGGGTTCATACCTCGGCGGCTTCTTTAGTGGTTTTACCTGAAGCAGAGGAATTGGATGTTGATATTAAGGATTCGGACATTGACATGGCTACAGCCCGAAGTGGTGGGGCCGGTGGACAGAACGTAAACAAAGTAGAAAGTAAAGTTATTTTAACCCATAAACCTACCGGAATTGTTGTAACCTGTCAAACTGAGCGGAATCAGTTAGGAAATCGTGAAAAGGCCATGCAAATGCTGCGTTCTAAAATTTACGACATCGAATACCAAAAACGCCTTGAAGACGTTACCAAAAAAAGGAAAACGATGGTTAGTACCGGGGACAGAAGTGCCAAGATCAGAACCTACAACTATCCACAAAACAGAATAACCGATCACAGGATCAATGTAACCCTTTATGACCTTACCAATTTTATGAATGGCGACATTCAGGAAATGATAGACAAACTCCAATTTGCAGAAAACGCCGAACGTTTAAAAGAGGGAGGACTCTAAACTTTATAAGAAAAAAAATCACACAACACATTCAGCACATTATACGATGACATCAGACGGAGAAGAACGGATCAGAAATGCCTTTGCCAATAAGGATTGGAACGACATTAAAGCGCAAAACAGCTGGCAGATTTTTAAGATCATGAGCGAATTTGTGGAAGGTTTTGAAAAAATGAGCCGGATTGGCCCTTGCGTTTCTATTTTTGGAAGCGCCCGCACCAAACCTGAGAATAAATACTATCAGTTGGCTGAAGAAATTGCTTTTAAACTGGTTAAAGAAGGTTATGGTATTATTACCGGAGGAGGTCCCGGTATTATGGAGGCTGCAAATAAAGGAGCCCGCAGAGGTGAAGGTAAATCGGTAGGACTTAATATTGAATTACCTTTCGAACAAAAACACAACGATTATATTGATAAAGACAAGGTGATCAACTTTGATTACTTCTTTGTACGCAAGACTATTTTTTTAAAATATTCTCAGGGATTTATAGGAATGCCAGGCGGTTTTGGAACTATGGACGAACTGTTTGAATCCCTCACCCTGGTTCAAACCAATAAAATAGCACAATTTCCGGTGGTATTGGTGGGCTCTGATTATTGGAAAGGTATGATTGCCTGGATGAAAACAGCCATGCTCGAAGAAGAAAAAAACATCAATGCAGTTGATCTCGATCTCTTTAAAATTGTAGATACGGCAGATGACGCTGTAAAACACATTGTTGATTTTTATAGTAAATACCTATTGAAACCGAATTTCTGATTTGAGTTGGTTATTTAAAATATTTATACTTCCACTTATTTATTTTATTTCTATACTCCCTTTTTGGGTGCAACGGCGTCTAAGCGATGTTATGTTCGTGCTGGTTTACTTCGTTTTTGGTTATCGTAAAAAGGTAGTCATGCAAAATCTCCGTAACTCATTCCCTGAAAAAAGCGAGAAAGAACTGAAAACAATTGCACGCAAATTTTATCTGCATTTATGCGATACCGTTTTTGAAACGCTCAAAGTATTGACAATCTCAAAACAAAATTTTAAAAAGCACTGTTATTTTACAGAAAAAGCGACAGAGATCTTCCATCATTACGAACGTGAAAAACGTGGATTTATATGTGTTCTGGGGCACTGTGGAAATTGGGAATGGACTTCGATTGGCCACCAGATCTATTTTAACGTACTTCTTACCGGAGTATATCATCCCTTAAGCAATAAAGCAATGGATGAACTTATCATGACCTTACGTACACGCTTCGGTGGCAGGATGGTTCCCATGAAAAACACCTTTCGGGAAATTATTGAACAAAAGAAAAACGGCCTGGTTTCTAACCTTGGTTTAATTTCTGATCAAACCCCACCGCCTGAAGGAGCCTACTGGACGAGGTTCCTGAACCAGGAAACAGCGGTGTTTGCAGGGACAGGGAAAATTGCTAAAAAATTTAATTATCCGGTAGTGTTCATCTCTATGAAAAAGATCAAACGGAGTCACTACGCGATTGATGGAGACGTATTGGTAGATCAACCTTCGGAACTGGATGAAAACACTATCCATGAAATGCACACCCGCGTTTTGGAGGAAAAGATTCGTGAAGAACCTTACACCTGGCTATGGAGTCACAGACGCTGGAAACACAAAAGACCTTTAAATTAAAAAGAGCCGCATCTGCGGCTCTTTTTAGTAGTTGTATTCAAGAAAATTTATCCTAAAATTTCGTCAAAACAGGCCCCCATGTAGTGGATCATTTCTTCGTTTATCATTGGTGTAACACCAATCCAGAAGGTATCTTTAAGAATGATTTCTGTATTCTTTAGATCTCCTACCACGCGGTAAGGGTAGTTCTTAAAATACGGTTGTTTACGGATATCTCCGGCAAACAATAAACGTGTGGCGATTTTCTTTTTATTTAAAAGTTTTACCAATACATCACGACTGATTCCCACGTTCGGTTTCAGAGTGATTAAAAAGCCAAACCACGAAGGATCGGAGTGTTTGGTAGAGTGAGGTAAGATAAGTTTGTCAGTATGTTTGTGAAGTACTTTGGTTAGCAAATGAAAATTCTTTTTCCTCGTTTCCACAAAACCATCAAGTTTTTCCAATTGAGCAAGTCCCAAAGCGGCCTGCATATCCGTAATTTTGAGGTTAAAGCCCTGACGGGAATATGTGTATTTATGATCGTAACCGTAAGGTAAATCTCCAAACTGTTGTGTAAAGCGCTTACCACATGTATCGTCTTTTCCGGGCTCGCACCAACAATCACGTCCCCAATCCCTGAAAGACTCCATAATTTTTTTAAGTTTGGCATTACCGGTAAAAACAGCTCCCCCCTCACCCATCGTAATGTGATGAGCCGGATAAAAACTGAGTGTACCAATATCACCGAAAGTACCAACATGTTTACCATTGTAGGTTGCACCTAAAGCATCACAACAATCCTCAATAAGCCACAATTTATTTTTATCGCAGAACTCTTTCACCGCGGCGAGGTCAAAAGTATTACCAAGCGTATGAGCCACCATAACCGCTTTGGTTTTAGAACTCAGAGCTTCCTCCAGATAAGACACATCGATCTGATAAGTGGGAATGGTAATGTCGACAAAAACGGGAATTGCACCGTATTGTAACATTGGATTAATGGTAGTAGGAAATGAGGCTGCTACCGTGATAACTTCGTCTCCCGGTTTAATAGCCTTATCCCCCAACTCGTGAGCAGTTAATGTAGAAAAAGCGACCAGGTTGGCAGAAGAACCAGAGTTCACTGTCAGCACTGACTTTACGTTCATGTACTTTGCCAGTTTTTTTTCAAATTCCGTATTAAACCGACCGGTTGTAAACCAGGCATCCAGAGCCGAATCTGTAATAAACTGCAGTTCCTTATGGTCAAAGACTTTACCACTTACAGGAACAGATGACTCTCCTTCAACAAATTTCTTTTCTTTAAACACCTCCTTGTAATAGCTTTCTATTAAGTGGTGAATCTGATTTTTTATTTCGAGTGCTTTTGACATGTTATGCTTTACAATAATTTTTAATTTGTTCTACACGGGCGGTGTAGAGATCTGCTTTCTTATCTTGCTCCGTTACGTACCCTTCAACAGTAAACTGTATGGTTTGTTCAAAATTTAACTTAGGTGTCCATCCAAGAAGATTCACAGCCTTTGTAATATCGAGTTTCAGAAGGCCTGCTTCGTGTTTTTTATCTCCACTTTTAGGAGCGTCAATTTTAATAGAAGGGATTACTTTTTTAACCTGTGCTACCACATCCCCTACGCTGTAATTTTCATAGGCAGCGGGACCAAAATTCCAACCTCCGGAAAATTCTTTGCCCTTGGTCCATAATTTTTCACCGAGCTTTAAATACCCAAACAAAGGTTCCAATACAAACTGCCAGGGTCTCACAGAATCGGGATTACGAATAATTGCCGATTGACCAGATTCAAAAGAGCGCATCATATCTGGAATAATCCTGTTTTCAGCCCAGTCGCCACCACCAATTACATTTCCTGCACGGCCTGAGGCTACATGTGCCGTATTGCTTTGACTAAAAAAAGATTTGATGTACGAATTGGTTATCAGTTCAGAGCAACCTTTAGAAGCACTGTAAGGATCATCACCGCCCATGGGATCATTTTCACGGTATCCCCAGATCCATTCGTTGTTCTGGTAACACTTATCCGTAGTTACATTAATGGCAACTTTTACGGAATCGCAACTCCTTACGGCTTCAAAAAAATTGACCGTACCCATTAAATTGGTCTCGAAATTATAATGTGGATTGTGATACGATTCAATCACCAAAGGTTGTGCTGCCAGATGAAAAGCCATGTCAGGCTTCACTTCCTTAACATAGGTTATAAGCCTTTCTTTATCCCGGATATCTGCATCCAGATGGTGAATACGTTCACTTAAGCCGGTAGTAACGTAATTGTCTTTTGGCGTTAATGGCGCAAGCGCGTAACCATATACCTCGGCTCCCATCTCTCTGAGCCAAATACAGAGCCAGGAACCTTTAAAACCAGTATCACCGGTAACCAGAATTTTTTTTCCTTTATATACTCCAGAGAAGAGATCCAACATATTATTAACTTAAGAAAAAGATTGTTCTAACATTCAACTACTTCCAGGTCTTCCACTCCGCTTTATTGGTATCCCAGAATTTATTGAGATCCTGCTTATCCTTCAACGAATCCATAGGTTTCCAGAAACCTTCGTGTCTGAATGCACAAAGCTCATTATCCTTAGCGATATTTTCCAGAGGTTCTCTTTCCCAAATGGTTTCGTCTCCTTTTATGTACTTAAACACCTCCGGTTCACACACAAAAAATCCACCGTTAATCCAACCAATGTCGCCTTTAGGTTTTTCAAGAAAAGACTTCACTTCATGAGCATTGTTTATATCCAGAACGCCGAATCTGCTTTCCGGCTGAACGGCGGTAACCGTCACCATTTTTTTGTTCTTTTTATGAAAGTCCACCAATTCTTTGATGTTAATGTTGCTCACACCGTCACCATAAGTCAGCATAAATGTACTGTTGTTAACATAAGGTTGAATCCGTTTGATCCTTCCGCCGGTCATAGAATCCTTTCCGGTATCCACCAGGGTAATTTTCCAGTTTTCGGCTTCAGAATTATGCACTTCCATTTTATTTTGCTTCAAATCAAAAGTAACATCCGAATGGTGCAGGAAAAAATTCGCAAAATACTCTTTAATCACATGCCCCTTATACCCCAGACAGACCACAAATTCATTAAATCCGTGTTGGGAGTATATTTTCATAATGTGCCACAGGATGGGCTTTCCCCCTATTTCCACCATTGGTTTCGGCTTTATATCTGTTTCTTCAGAGAGTCTTGTTCCCAGACCACCCGCCAATATTACAACTTTCATAACGTATATCGTACTAATTAGTTTTTATT
>CAZMHW010000231.1:2690-6247 GCA_964566105.1 uncultured Akkermansia sp. | reverse complement strand
GGCCTGTCCCATAAAACTAACGGGGCAGAACCGAATGTGACATGCTATGAAAATTAGTGTTTATGGGCTTGCCCTGCCTTTTAAAAAAGTAACAAATAAAAATAGATAGGAAATGAAGATTACATTTATCAAACAAGCAGCAAACGGGGACTACCTTGTTTATTCTCTTTCGGGAGACAGTCAGTTAACAGTTGTGGGGGATATTGCCAGACACCACCGTGGTTTTTACATTTTTAATGACCACTTGTATGGACAGTGGTGGAACGACACAAAACTGCGTGGATTGATGGAGGAAATACGGAAGTATTACCAAGAGTAGCGCCGACCCTTTTGTTGCCCCTGTTACTGTTCTTTTGCCCCTGTTGGTGTTTTCACCAACAGGGTAGAAGCATTATCAGAACCTAAACCTCCCCCAGGCAATAAAAACAGCCAGGGCCGCAAACACGATGTTGGCACCGATGAGCGAAACCTCTCCCCGGAGTACATGAAACACCGTGGCGCAGATCATTAACAGTATCATGCCAAGGGCCGTGATGCCGGTGAGTTTTGGGCGGATGGAAAATAACATAGGTAGAACCAGGCCCAGGGCCGCGAGCAGATCTACCAGTCCGGTAAGCGTTACAAGGGCCGGAGAAACCTGGCCGGTCCAGGGCCACATGGCCGATAACTTTTCGATGGGCTGAAACAGTTTCATGCCGGCGGCCCAGAGCAGGCTGGTGGACAAAAGAACCTGCGCCGTCCACAAACTGTAGTGGAGTGTTTTTGAAGGAGTGTTGGTAGAGGTCATACTGACAATTTTTTACGGAGTCAAAAGTACGTACATTTGCTATCTGAGAGATAGCGCTTCCACTTGGGATAGCGCTATCCAAAAAGGTAGTAACGTAACACACAAACACAGCACAATGCTTACAACAGGTGGATGTCCCAAAACGGCGCTCTCAATCAAAGACGCGCTCGAGGCTCTGGAAGGCCGCTGGAAATTACTGATTTTATTTTCGCTTTCGGGTGGAGCTAAACGCTTTAAACAAATTTCCAAAGAGGTTCCGGGCATTACCGATAAAACCTTGTCTAAAGAATTAAAACACCTGGAGGGAAATAAACTCGTTAAAAGAGAAGTGTACGATACCTTTCCTCCCACCGTAGAATATTCGATTACCACGCATGGCAAGTCGCTCGAGGCGGTGATGGAGGCCCTGCATTACTGGGGCTTGTTGCACCGTAAAAAGATTATTGGGAAGTGAGGGGGAGTTTGTAACTGAGCCGTTGGGCGAATGTGTTGCAGAACAGAAGACGTTTGTTTAAAAACGAAAGCACTAGAGTCATGAAAATTCTGAGATACCTGGCAGTGTTACATAGATGGGCGATGGTAGTTACCTGCCTCTGTTTTCATTTGGCTTTGCAGGCACAAAAAGCTCCACTAAAAGTAAAAGTTGTTACCAGAAATTATTCCCAGTACCAATGGGCGCATGAAATGAGTAGCTGTTCCGGAGAGCACGAAGATGAAGACACTTCAAAACTCCGTTGTGTAGAAGTTGTAGAGTATAGTTATCCCTTCTTTCAATCGCGTGATACCAGTTTCAACAGGCGCATTAACGGGGCCGTTCAAACAACTTTCGATTACAGTGGTCCTTCAGAAAAACAACGTAAACCAACAGCGCCCCGTTGCCCGGAAGACAAACCCGGAGAAGAATTATTAAGTTACCAGATGACCTGCCATCAAGGACCTTTTTTGAGTTTTACTATTTATAAAGACATGGAACCAAGTGGTTTTGGAAATGGTTTCAGGCACGATGCGTTGCCATTTACCTTCGACCTTGAAAACAGGAGAGAATTAAAACTGGGGGATGTGATTCAGAAATGGGGCGATACCACGGTGTTTAGAGTTTTTATTTCACAGATCAGAAATGTAACGCCAGACCTGCTGGAGGAAAATGGGGGAACGAATAACCCCGGCCTGGGACAGTTTTTTAGTAGTCTTGAAAGTCCTTTCGCGCTAAACCCAGCGGGAGTTACCTTGTACTTTCCAATGTCCTACGGTGGGAAATACGCGTATGAACAAATCACACTCAAATTTAAAGACTATCCCCACTTATTTAAAGACGGGCGGCTTTTGAAAGTAAAGTAGGCTCATAGGAAACATCCTTCCCGCCCCCGCCTTAACACAAACGATACAAAAAAAACGCGCTAAGAGATGAAAACGCAGGGGGAATGTTCTGCCACTGTTGGTGTTTTCACCAACAGGGCAGGAATAGAAACTCCCATCACAGCGAACACCAAGTTGGCGTCGGTGTTGAAAGTACTGTGCTTACCCTTTACCGGGAAAAATTCGACAACGTTAAAAGACCCTAAAAATGAAGCGGGATTTTTCTCTACAGAACAAATTACTGTATTTTCAGGAACAAAAACCTCCTCATGAAACTTAGCACTTCCTCTCTCTTTGCATGTAGCCTTCTGATACTGATGGCATGCCACTCTAACAAAAAAACAACGGTTGCAACTACCACGCCGGCCCCTGCTCCGGCGAGCTCCAACAATACCGTTGCCGCTCCTGCACCACAAGTGTATGGAATGGCTGCCCCTGCCGGTGTAATTCCTGAACCGGGAGAAACAGAATTAAACGCCATACAAGCCACGTACAAAAACGTAAGTATGGAGGATCTGAAATCAGGACACCGCATTTATACCAAAGGCGCCTGCATTGGTTGTCACCCACCTCAAAGCATATCAAAATATCCGGAGGGACAATGGAAGGGCATTATTTTAGACATGGCACAAAAGGCCATGCTTTCGGAAGCGGACAGAGACGCGGTATATAAATTTGTAATGGCCGTGAAGGCGGCAGAAACAAAGGGCTCGAAATAGAAATGCGAACCTCACATGACTGACCTTGGCTGTTTACACAGATTACCTCTACAGCCTGCAATTTCCGGATGAAATGCAGCACAAGCATTTAGTAACAAAACAAAACGCGATGTATAATTTTTCATATTTTAAAGAGAAAGACAAACAGGCCATTCTGGATTTTATAGAAGAACATCCCTTTGCTTTTATGACCGGAAGTTTTTTGTCAGGCGTTCAGGCCGCGACTCAAATTCCGGTGTTGCTGGAAGAAAGAAACGGTGAATTGTTTTTGCAGGGACACATTATGCGGAACACAGACCACCACAAGGCATTCGTGGAAAATCCAAATGCCTTACTGGTGTTTACAGGTCCCAGTTGTTATGTGAGTGCTTCCTGGTATAACAATCCTCAAAGCGGTTCAACCTGGAATTACATGAGTGTTTACATCAGCGGAAAAATAAGGTTTATGCCGGAGGAAGAGTTAAAACAGTTTATGCGCAGACTAACTTTAAAATTTGAAAAGGGGAATACGCAGTCCCTCACATTTTATGACAACCTTCCCGATGAGTATCTGAATAAAATGATGCCGGCAATTGCTGGTTTTGAAATAAAAGCAGAGAAAATGGAAAATGTATTTAAACTCAGTCAAAACAGAGATGAAAAGAGTTATCTCAACATTATTGCAAAGCTTGAGGATCAGGGAGGAGAGAGCAGCT
>CAZMHW010000231.1:0-2680 GCA_964566105.1 uncultured Akkermansia sp. | reverse complement strand
AAATGAGAAAACGAAAACCCGAACTTTTTCCGGAGGGGGTTAAATGGGACCCTTCAAAATTTGATTCCTAAAAACAACTTAATTATTTTTGGCCAAGGCTGACCTTCACTTTTTCTTTGATCCCTCTCCCTTGAAAATTACTCAGTAGACCCTGCTGACAATATAAATAATGGTAAAAGGAGTGAGCTTTACACCACAGCAATTATCAAGCCTGAAGAAGCGTAATAAGTTTAACTGCTTTAATCACAAAGACGAGGGCAAAAGCTGTGAGTGTAATCAATATATAAGGTTTTAGTTCTTTTTGGTAGTGTTCAGAATACTGACCTGTGATCATGTAAGAAACGGTTTCAACGATAGATTTCATGGTTTTGTTTTTGTGCATACGACATTACTTTCAATAAGTCTGCCGAAAATGTAACAAACTTGTAATCATAAAGATAGGCTTTTGGCTAGTTGCTGGAAATTCCAGAATCCGGAACAAAATACAAGAGTTTGGAAAATAACGAAGAGAATTGGACGGTAAACGTCTGTAATATCAATAATGACCAGAAGAGAAGTTGCTCAGAAAAAATGTGATATATAATTTAGTGGGAACTAAATTCTGTTTTTAGCGCGAATGCTTTCCAGCTCTTCCTGGGTTTTGAGCCATTCGTTGTATAAATTTTCCTTGAGTTGTTTTAACGCATAAATCTCGTAGGAGTTGTCGATGAGTTTTTGCAGATCATCGGGATTGTATGGTTTAAAAACATAACGGTAGATTAGCCCTTTCTGAAAGGCATCCAGTATCGCCTCTCGGTCGGTGTAGGCCGTTAATAAAATGCGCACCTGATGCGGGTAGTCCTTAATAGCTTCTTCCAGTAATTCAGTGCCGTGTGTGCCCGGCATTTTCTGATCGGCAATTAAAACGTGGATCTCGTTTTCTGAAAGAATTTTGCGTGCTTCCTCTGCAGACGATGCAGTAAACACTGTATACACTCTTCTAAAATTGGCTCTGAAACCTTCCAGGTTGTTTACCTGGTCATCAACATATAGTACCTGGATAATCTTTTCTTGCATTGTATTGGGTCGTAATGAGAAACTAAAATTAGTAATATTTTTAGAGCAATAATTAAAATGGAAAAATAATCGGGGCCAGATTGAGCGAAAAGATTTGCGTTAACATGCATGTCATTTTTCACAAACACCCGTAAGCCTTGCAATCATTGATAATTTTAGAGACAAACACATTCAAAACCAAAGGAAGGACTGAGAAAAATAATTTGACTTTAACAGATAAAACGAAAGAAGATGAAGACGTACTTAGTATAAGTGAGTCATTTTGAGTAATAAGTGAGGTGGGTTTTATTTTAAAAAACAAGAGATTTTAAACTTGTTTTAGCGCCCTAAAGAGTGGTTGTCATATCAGCCCCCTTAAATTGTCGTATTGTACCTTTTATTTAAACGGTATTTGCCGCATCTTTATATTTCTAATGATAAAACTATCTTGCAATGAAAACTAACGAAACTAATACAGTTGAAGCATATATTGCAACTTTCCCGCCTCATACCCGTGAGATGCTTGAAGAGATACGGACCATTATCCGCAGCGCAGTGCCAAAAGCAGAAGAAGTAATCAGTTACGGCATGCCTGCATATAAGTTACAGAGCGTGTTGGTGTATTTTGCCGGGTATCAAAATCACCTGGGTTTTTATCCCACGGCATCCGGCATCCGCGAGTTTCAAAAAGAAATCTCTGTTTACAAAAATTCGAAAGGGGCGGTACAGTTTCCTTTGGATAAAAAACTTCCAAAGGCTTTAATTACTAAAATGGTAAAGTTCAGAGCAAAAGAAGTTATTGAAAAAGAAAAACAAAAGGCCGTTAAGAAAAAAGGTAAATAACTTCCGGGGGCTCGCATTGTCCTTACCTCCTTCAAGGAGATTGACGCAGCAGGATTTTTAACCGAAAATAAAAGCTTACCTTTAAAAGGTAATTCTGATTTCAGGAAAAGATCAGGCAACTGACATGACATCGTTTCGTTTAAATAGAAAAAAACTTGTTTGGATTTTTGTCATAACCACCACGGCTGTTCTTTTTTCCTGTGTTGCTGTCTACAAACTTTATTTTTATAAAATCCCCGATCTGAAAAGAGCGGCTTCCTTCACCGACTGGTATCAGCAGCACAAAAGGAAAAATTTTTCTTCTCCGGGAAATATGGAACAAAGTCTTCGTATCGAATCACCCTATCTTCTTGTAGATAAAATATACAGATCGATGGAAGGTCCTATGGTATCAAAAGAGTATTTTATAGAGGACAATATTTTGAGCAAAACGATTTCTGCATTTTCACCAAAACTTTTATGGATCACCGGTTACAAAGTGGAGTTGTACGATGACAAGGATCAAAAGATCTCAGATGATTTTATGTGTCACAATAATTTGAATCTTGGGCACAACAATGTGTTACCCTGGAAAGTAAAAACACTGGGAACGGATAAGCGTTTATTTACTTTGTCGGAAGGTCAGACTGTAACGCGCTTTCCCGAAAATTGTGGAATTCCATTGCTGAGTAACCAACGCCTGCGAATTGATTACCAGGTACTGAATCATAATTTGCCGGCGATTCATTTAAACGTAAAACAAGTGGTTACACTTTTTTACAAATACGACAAAGATTGTACGGAAGAGATGAAAGCCTTATAC
>CAZMHW010000230.1:0-6255 GCA_964566105.1 uncultured Akkermansia sp. | reverse complement strand
GAGTAACAGTGGATGACTATTTATCGGCACTGATGGTTGCAGTTGTACTTGCGTTTTTAAATACCATTGTAAAGCCTATTTTAACCATTCTCACAATTCCTATTACGGTTGTAACCCTCGGACTCTTTCTCTTAGCTATTAATGCGTTTATTATCATTTTTGCCGAAAAACTCGTAAGTGGATTCCATGTCAGTGGTTTCTGGTGGGCTCTTTTGTTCAGTCTGATACTTTCAGTCTGTACAGGCATTCTTAACATGCTTTTTGGAGTAAACGACGAAGATTAAAAATCTTCCTTCCCTCGCAACAATTTCACGGTATAAAACTTTCCATTCAGTTTTGAGTGCGTACAATTTTGTCTAAAATCTTACATGTGTAGGAAGTGCGCAGAATGGCAGGAAACTCTGGTTTAAATCAAATTAATTTTACTCAAAATTAGTTTTTAAGCCAACCCAAAATTTTTGCCATGAAAACACAATTACTTCAATCCACAGTTTTCGTTTTATTAGCCTTGGGGTTTTACACTGCAAAAGCTCAACTGAACGGATACAGCAACAGGATCCAGATAACCTTAAACAATACCTCTTCGCAATGCGCAGTTAATACGCAAATTAAATTAACTGTGAACACACAGAACCTAATAGCGGAGAATAAAATGCAGGCAAGCGGCAATGACATTCGTTTTGCAAAAGATTGTAAAGGGTTGAGCTTATATAACTATTGGATAGAGTCAGGCATTAATACAGCTTCCACTGTAATTTGGGTGAAAGTCGACTCCATTCCCGCCGGGAATACACGTAAACTATTTTTCTTTTCCGGGAACAGTTCTGCCCAGAGCCTTTCGTCCATTCCCTTAACGTTCGATTTCGCGGGCTCTTCCACAGACAGTGTCGCTTCCGGAACAGCCGGAGGAGTGAGCAATTGTCAACGCGGCTTTAAGTTTTCACCCAAAGAAGACATTCTGGTTACCAAACTGGGAAAAATGGAGCCCGATGGAAACACCCGATATGTAACTTTATTCGATCAGAACAGCCAGGCCATTATCGCTCAACAACAGGTAAGTGGCGCTGCCGATCATTATGCGTATGCCAGTCTTCCGCAACCCATCTGGCTGCACGAAGGGCAACAATACAGCCTGCAAATGTACCAGGGGCTTAACGACGGATATTATTTCGGCACCTCAAGTCAAATAGACAGCCGCCTGGTTTTTTACGATATGCGGTACTGTAATAATTGTACACAAAACACCTTTCCTACCGACTCCCTTTCTAATTACCAGTATGGATATCCAGATCTTGAATTTTATTACAGAACCAAAGTGACTCCGGAGCCATCAGTCTTCTTTGATACTTTAGCGACTTCACCGCTGGTTCTTTCTGCTCCGAATTCCGTTTGCAAAGGCCAAATCGCAACACTTTCCGCGAGCGGTTGCGATGGGTATGTGTGGAGTAATAACGCCACAGGTTCAGCCATAAGTGTTACACCTTCTGTAACCACAGCTTATACTGTTACAGGTTTTTTAATGGGCTGTACCTATTCAGCTTTTGAAACCGTTGAGGTGAACACCCTGCCACAGATAACAGTCGTGGCAAGTAATACTTTACTTTGTGAGGGCGAAACAGCAACCCTAAGTATCAGTGGCGCTCAGAATTACATCTGGAGCAATGGGAGTTCAACTTCTGAAATACAGGTTAAACCCGGAACAACAACAAGCTATAGCGTTCAGGCGTTTAATGAAAACGGTTGTAGCGCACTCGCAAATTTAATGCTGCAGGTGCTCGAGTGCACACAGCTTAAAACACTTCAGGAGGAAAGAACTTTTCTTAATATCTATCCTAACCCGGCAACGGATGAGTTTCATGTAGTGGCTACAGAAGGGCTTGTACTAAACATTTTAAATGAATTGGGGCAAGTGGTTAGAAGAATCGAGCTGACTCAGGAGAATAAGTACGACGTTAAAGTCAGGATAGAACCGGCTGGAGTTTATTTAATCACCGGAAACGGCGCAAACGGGCCGTACTCTCAAAAAATTGTAATCACGCACTAGGGTATTTATAAAAAAGGCCGCTGTTGAGGCGGCCTTCAAATAAGGATTAAAATTACTGATCCAGCTTACTGTAACCTTCTGGTATGGCAAAATTAGAATCATCAGGAGGGGTGTTCACCATTTTGGTGACCTCCAGTTTAGTAAGAAGTTTTCCGTCATTTAATTGCCTTTCTTCACTTAAAAAAGGCATGCTACCTTCCGGTAAACCTTTTATCTGTCCGAAATAGATGCTTTGTTTGTCTTTGCGGTTCCATAATTTAACGAGGGGGGCAAAGAAAGGATATTTTCCTTCGGCAATCCAATAAGTAATTACTGTATTTTCCTCTGAATTTTTTACGGTATATTCCGTGCACTTTACATTTGAAATGCTTTTGGTAACATTGCCTTTTGTAACCACACATTGCCCGTGAATCACCTGTGGCGTTTCACTTTTTTGTTTTCCCCACAATTTACGTTTTGGGTTAAGAAACTTTACCTCTCCGGCAGTAAGATCAAAAATAAAACTTCCTTCCACATTCCCTTTTTTTCCAAATTGATCCAGTCGAACCAATTTATTTTTAACCATATAAATGTTTACTGTAGTGTCTTTTTGGGTGGCGTATTTAAACTCAATATTTCCACTGAATCCCTGGCCCAGAATAGTCGTAAGACTAAAAAAAACAGAAACGAAGGTTAAAACTTTTTTCATGTGCGTGAATTTAGAACACTAATTTATGTATTTTAGTCATAACAGAGTAGCAAATGCAAAATTATTCTCAAAAACAGGGACAGGACGGAGAAAAAATCGCAAAGGAATACCTAATCGGACTAGGATATGAGGTTCTGGAGTGCAATTGGAGGTTTAAGAAACTGGAAGTGGATATCATAGCCAAAAAAGCCCAATGCATGGTATTTGTTGAGGTTAAAACCAGGAAAAGTGATACCTTTGGTGAGCCGGAAATTTTTGTTACCAAACAAAAACAGAACTTTTTGATTGCCGCCGCCAACGCGTACCTCATTCAAAAAAACATTGAACTTGAGTCGCGTTTTGATATTATAGCTGTCATCAAATTTAATAACAATCATTCTGTAAAACATTTGGAAGCAGCCTTTTATCCGTTAGTTAAGTAAATTAAATTTGTAACATGAGTAAATTCAATTCCAGATCGGGTTCGGAAAACAGAGGAAGATCAACAGCACGTGGGGATAAAAAACCCGGGAGAACAAAAACAGGCGATAACGACAAAACTAAGGATTATAAAGCCAAACGTTCTTTTACCAAAAATAAAAATTTCAGAGATAGCAAGGAAAACAAGCCGGGCGAGCGACCAAGGAGAGCCTTTAGCGGAGCAGATGAGCGTAAACCGTTTAAAAAGGACTTTAGTAAAGATAAATACGGAGATAAACCCCGCCGTTCTTTTAAAGATGGGGATGACAGGAAGCCATTTAGAAAAGAGAGTGAAAATCTGGGCGAAGATAAGTTTGCAAGACCAAGACGTAATTCCGATAGTTTTGGTGAACGAAAACCATTTCGTGATGCAGGAAAAAAACCGAGAAAGGATTTTGAAGAAAGACGACCATCCAGGGACGAAGAGGCTAAACCCCGTCGCAGTTTTGATGACTCAGCTGACAGAAGGTCTTTCAAAAAAGTAATCAAGAAAAAAGACGATAAATTTTCAGGATTTAAAAAAGCCACAGGGCAGTTTGGAGAAAGCCGCAAGCCTGCAAACAATGAAAGCCCGAAGAAGAGAAGATTTACCAAACCAAGAAAAACGCAAGAAGAAAACAGTACAAAGCGGGTGAAGTTTGGTGAATTTGAAGAAGGAAGAGCTTTTACACCGCAAACTTCGCGTGAAAGATCGGGAGAGAAAGGGAAGTTCAAAAAGTCTGCACCAATCGCCAAGCAAAACAGTACGGACGGTCAGATGCGTCTTAACAAGTATTTATCCAACGCAGGTGTTGCCTCAAGAAGAGACGCGGACAACCTGATTCTAAGCGGAGTTGTTAAGGTAAACGGTGTAGTAGTAGATAAGTTAGGAACAAAAATTAACCCTGGCGATAAAGTCACCTATGGTGATGCTACCGTTAAGGCAGAGCGCAAGGTTTACCTGCTCTTAAACAAACCTAAGGACTATATCACCACAGTGGATGACCCTAAAGAACGGAAAACGGTTATGGAACTTGTTTCAGGAGCCTGCCGGGAGCGTATTTATCCCGTTGGCCGTTTGGATCGTAACACTACAGGGTTATTACTTTTTACCAACGATGGGGAAATGACCACAAAACTTACGCATCCTAAATTCGGTGTAAAAAAAGTTTACCATGTGAGTTTAAATAAGGGACTTAAACCGGAAGACTTTACCGCCATTGTGGAGGGTGTGGAGTTAGAGGATGGCATAGTGAAAGCAGATGACCTTGCATTTGTAGGTGAAGGAAAAAAAGAGGTGGGTATTGAGATCCACAGTGGACGTAACCGCATTGTAAGAAGAATTTTTGAGCATCTTGGTTACGATGTTATTAAACTGGATAGGGTTGTATTTGCAGGCTTAACTAAAAAGGATCTGCCACGTGGCAAACATCGTTTTTTAACCGCCAAAGAGATCAGCTTTTTGCAGATGATCGGTTAAAAAGCAGTATCTTTAAATTGACAAAATAAAAATAGTTTAAACTAAATAATATGTGCGGAATAGTAGCATACATTGGTAAAAGAGAAGCCTACCCAATTCTTATAAAAGGCTTATCCCGACTGGAGTACCGCGGTTACGACAGCGCTGGGGTCGCCATGATCAATAAGACCGGCGACCTGAACGTTTATAAACGAAAGGGGAAAGTAAGTGAGCTTATTTCCTTCGTAAAAGACCAGGACACCACGGGCAATATTGGCATTGGACATACACGTTGGGCCACTCATGGTGAGCCAAATGATGTAAATTCACACCCGCATTATTCCCAGACTAAAAATCTGGTGATGATCCATAACGGGATCATTGAAAATTACGCAGCCATTAAAGAAGGATTAACTAAACGCGGCCACACTTTCCTTTCACAAACCGATACTGAAGTTCTCATTCATTTGATTGAGGACATACAAAAACACGAAGGTGTTAAAATGGGACACGCGGTTCAGGCGGCCTTAAAACAAGTTATTGGGGCTTATGCTATTGTAGTGCTGGATAAAAATGATCCCGACACTATAGTTGCTGCCAAGAAAGGTAGTCCGATGGTAATTGGAATTGGTGCGGATGATTTTTTTATTGCCTCAGATGCCTCGCCAATTATTGAATACACTAAAAACGTGGTGTATCTGGACGATGAACAGGTGGCCATCATTCGCAGAGGGCAGGAACTGAAGATCAGAAATTTAAAAGATAAAGAAATTACTCCTTATGTTCAGGAGTTAACGCTGGAGCTCGAATCTATTGAAAAAGGCGGGTACGACCACTTCATGCTCAAGGAAATATATGAGCAACCACGATCTGTTTTAGACAGTATGCGTGGGCGCCTGAGGGCGGATATTGGAGAAGTGAAAATGGGTGGTATTGTGGAACATGAGAAAAAGTTCGAAAAGGCGAAGCGGATTATTTTTATTGCCTGTGGAACATCCTGGCACGCAGGCCTTGTAGCGGAGTATCTTTTTGAAGAATTTGCAAGAGTTCCTGTAGAGGTAGAATACGCTTCGGAGTTCAGGTACCGCAACCCGATTATTTATCAGGACGATATTGTGATTGCTATTTCACAAAGTGGTGAAACCGCAGACACATTGGCTGCTGTTGAACTGGCCAAATCAAAAGGCGCGACGGTATTGGGAATTTGCAATGTGGTAGGATCTTCTATTGCAAGAGCCACGCAAGGAGGAAGTTACACACACGCAGGGCCAGAAATTGGCGTAGCTTCTACAAAAGCATTTACTGCACAGGTAACTGTGCTGACACTCATGGCCCTTCACATGGGGAAAGTTCGTGGAACGCTTACGGAGAGTCGTTACAGACAATTATTATATGAGATGGAAGCCATTCCTTCTAAAATAGAAGAAGTTCTGAAACTCAACGATCAGCTTCGTGAAATTGCATACAGTTACAAAGATAGTCGCAACGCCCTTTATCTGGGTCGCGGCGTTTCTTTCCCTGTAGCGCTGGAAGGCGCACTAAAATTAAAAGAGATCTCTTATATTCATGCTGAAGGTTATCCTGCGGCAGAAATGAAACATGGCCCTATTGCCCTTATAGATGAAG
>CAZMHW010000229.1:0-6283 GCA_964566105.1 uncultured Akkermansia sp. | reverse complement strand
GTTCCAGGGAAACAGTAGTGTATTTCCGGCATACAATGGTCAGCAGAATGATTTTTTTGCCTGCAATTACAGTTCGCAGAGCTCATCGCCCGGGGGGATCAGTAATTTTTTAATTACACCGACATTGAACCTGGTTAACGGGGCGGTATTACGTTTTTTCACACGTACCGAGGCGGCCGCTCAGGGACCATTTCCAGACAGACTACAATTGCTAATGAGTCAGGGTTCCGGAACAGGAGCCATAGGGAGCGGAACAACAGCTGTTGGCTCTTTTACGGACGTGCTGCTGGATATTAATCCCAATTTAACCACTACAGGTTACCCTTTTGTTTGGACAGGATTTACGGGAACTGTTACTGGTGTTACAGGCACAGTAGTAGGGCGTTTCGCATTCAGATACTTTGTGAACGACGGTGGACCTAACGGTACAAACAGCGATTATGTTGGAATCGATTCCGTTACGTATGCCTTGCCCTGTGCGCCATCTGTGTTTTCTATTACGGCAACCAATACGGCCATTTGTTCGGGAGGTTCAGCGCTGCTCTCTGCAGCAACAACGCTTACAAATGCCCCAACCAGTTATTCCTGGAGTAATGGACAAGTAGCTTCTTCGATAGTAGTATCTCCTTCTGTCACGACAAGTTATATTTTGTATGCTCAGAATTCAATTGGTTGTTTGGGCAATCAGTCCATCGTTTTGTTTGTAAATCCAAACCCCACGGTTACAGCATTTGTTTCCGATTCTGTTATATGTGCCGGCACAAACGTTGTGTTTGGTGCGGGAGGAGCAAACACCTATGTGTGGTCTGGTCCAGTGGCCTCTACATCGGCTGTATTTAGCTATTCTACCGCACTTAGTGGTTCTCATAATTTTTCTGTTACCGGAAGTAGCAATGCGGGCTGTATAAATACCGCAACCGTTAGTATTTATGTTAATTCTAATCCTTCTGTTATGGCCGCTGCGTCGGAACCGGTCGCCTGCTTTTTTTCTAATGTTATGCTCAGTGCCACAGGGGCTGATACGTATTTGTGGTCTGGATCGGGAACATCCACGAGCAATCCTTATAACTATAATTGTGGCAATGTTGCCGGGCTTAAACAGTTTACTGTTGTTGGCACTTCGGCCGTTTCATCCTGTAGCGCACAGGCAACAGTCAGCCTCACTGTTTATGGTACCTGTGCGGGAATTGATGAGTCTTCGAGCCAGGGAGCGCTAATTTTGGCGTTTCCAAACCCTTTTAATGATGAGTTACAATTGTTTGCCACAGAAGGCTCCATTATCGTTACGGATCTGTTGGGGCAAATACTCATTTCAGTGCAGGTAAACGAAAGTGCAGCAATTAATACCGCCAGCTGGCCCAAAGGAGTGTATTTGTCGAAAATGTCTAACAAAGAGGGTACCATAATAAGGATGGAGAAGTTAATTAAGAATTGACGCTTGTTTCAATCAGATCGTATTTAAAACAAGAAGCTTTGTTTTTTGTTTTTTAACCTTATTCAAACAAATGATTTGGTACATTTGTTACTCGTAAAATCATGATGACAGTTGATTCTCTTTTAAACAGGGCGCTTCGTTTCGAACATTTAAGCATTGAGGAGGGGGTGTTTTTATTTGAAAATGCTCCTACCGCAGAACTGGCTTTTGTTGCCAATGAACTTCGTAAAATCCAGAAAAAAAATTCGAACAAGGTTACCTGGCAGATTGACAGAAATCTAAATACAACAAATGTATGCATTGCCAATTGCAAGTTCTGTAATTTTTACCGCATTCCCGGACATAAAGAAGCGTATATCACCGACATTGAAACTTACAAGAAAAAAATAGAAGAGACCATTAAATATGGGGGCGATCAGCTGCTATTGCAGGGCGGCCATCATCCGGATCTGGGCTTGTCTTTTTATGTAAATCTGTTCAAAGAAATTAAATCGCACTTCCCTCAGATTAAATTGCACTCTTTAGGTCCACCGGAAATAGCGCACATTACCAAGTTAGAGAAAAGTACGCATACAGAGGTTTTAAAAGCCCTGGTTGACGCGGGGTTAGACAGCCTACCCGGGGCGGGTGCAGAGATATTGAACGACCGCGTGCGCCGTTTGATAAGCAAAGGAAAGTGTACAGGACGCGAATGGCTGGAAGTGATGAAAGCTGCGCATCAATTAAACATCACCACGAGTGCTACCATGATGTTTGGTCATGTGGAAACCATTTACGAACGTTTTGAACATTTGGTTTGGATTCGTGAAGTACAGGACCAAAAGCCTGCACACGCGAAGGGATTCCTCGCCTTTATTCCCTGGCCTTTTATGGACGACGGCACCTTATTAAATCGCGTTAAAGGGGTAAAAAATAACGTCACTTCCGACGAATACATCCGCATGCTTGCGCTGAGCCGCATCATGCTGCCCAATATTATAAACATCCAGGCCAGCTGGTTAACTGTTGGTAAGGCAACCGCACAAATCTGCCTGCACTCAGGCGCTAACGATTTCGGGTCGATTATGATCGAAGAGAACGTAGTGAGCGCTGCAGGTGCGCCCCACAGGTTTACCTACAAAACAATTCAGGATTCTATTCGCGAAGCAGGATTTGAACCTCAGTTGCGTAATCAACAATACGAGTACAGGGAAATACCTGCAACTATTGAGGAGCAGGTAATCGCATATTAAAGTTCTAACCTGATAAATATAAAAACTATATTTGTTTATGGTTAAAAGGCTCTTTATAACTATACTTCTCGCTCTTTTTTCAAGGAGCAGCTTTGCTCAGACTAAGGCTCAGGACACAATCTTTCTTATGAATGGCATTGTTATCGCTAAAAAAGTGATAGACACCACCTTTTCTACTGTAACGATTATGAATCCCAAAAAGCATACTGCTAAGATTCATTATGAAATGGACCAGTTGTACATGGTTAAATTCGCGAACGGCTATAAACGTTATTATTATGTCCAGGACCCTTCTATTTACAACGAATTTACACGCGATGAGATGTGGTTGTTTATGAAGGGAGAGGCTGATGCCCGTAAGGGATTTAAAGCCAGGGGCGCACTCATTGCCGGAGGCTTGATTGGCTTTGCAGCCGGAGCTACCGGAAGTTTTTGGGCGCCTATAGGGCCTTATGGATTTATGGCTTTGAGTGGAGTAACAAAGATCAGAATTCGTCACAGCAGCATCAGTGACCCGAAGTATCTGGAAAACGACGCGTACATATTGGGTTACGAACGGGTGGCAAGGCAAAAACGGAAGACAAAATCACTCATCGGTGGCACTGTAGGCCTGGTTTTAGGTTACGGATTTTATGCCGTGTTTCATAATAAATACCCCGAGTCTATTAATTTTGGTTTTAGTAAATAAACAGTTTAAGGAATGCAAAAAAAAGTAATGCTGCTTGGTAGCGGCGAATTGGGAAAAGAAGTTGTAATTGCTTTGCAGCGTTTGGGACAATACGTGATCGCTGTGGATAGCTACGCTGGTGCGCCCGCTATGCAGGTAGCACATGAGTCGGAAGTGATTAACATGCTTGATGGCGAGGCTCTGGATAAATTAGTTGCAAAACACGAGCCCGATCTGATTGTACCGGAAATAGAGGCCATTAGAACTGAACGTTTTTACGATTACGAAAAACAAGGAATTACTGTTGTTCCGAGTGCCAAGGCCGCCAATTTTACCATGAACCGCAAAGCCATCCGGGATCTGGCATCTAAGGAATTAGCCCTGAGAACTGCGAAGTATCAGTATGCAACAACATTAGAAGAGTTTAAGAAGGCAATTTCAGCGATCGGTATTCCCTGTGTAGTGAAGCCACTCATGAGTAGCAGCGGCAAGGGACAAAGTGTTGTAAAAACGGAGGCGGATATTGAAAAGAGCTGGACATACGCTATGGAAGGTTCGCGTGGAGATTACAAAGAAGTAATTGTAGAAGAGTTTGTAAAATTTGATTCTGAAATCACACTCTTGACTGTTACACAAAAAAACGGGCCGACTTTGTTTTGCCCACCTATTGGACACCGCCAGGAACGCGGAGATTACCAGGAGAGTTGGCAGCCCTGCGCCATTAGTGAAAAAGACCTTGGGGAAGCACAACAGATGGCAGAAAAAGTAACCAAGGCACTTACAGGATTTGGCATATGGGGAATAGAATTTTTCCTCACAGAAAAAGGCGTATATTTTAGTGAATTATCTCCTCGTCCACACGATACAGGTATGGTAACTCTTGCCAACACCCAAAATTATAATGAATTTGAATTACATGCACGTGCCATTCTTGGATTGCCCATTCCGAACGTTGAATTAATCAAACAAGGCGCATCGGCTGTGATACTTGCGGATAAAGAAGGAGCACGGCCTGAGTTTAAAGGAATCGCTGAGGTTTTGACCAATAAAAATACGGATGTGCGCGTGTTTAACAAACCAACTACACGTCCTTACAGACGTATGGCAGTGGTTTTGTGCAACGACAACGTGGGCACTGATGTTGCGAAAACAAAAGAAAAGGCGATTCAACTTTCCAAACAGATTGAGGTGATTCACCAATGAAGAGAGTTGTTTATAGCCTGTTTTTTCTTTTTTCATTGACCCTCCGCGCTCAGCTAAGCGATTCGGTTGCGATACCGGAATCCAGTATGCTGAAGGAAATTAAGACGGGTGACTCCATTACCTATTATCAATGTCATGTGGAGGAAGCCATTCAACAACTTACCACCGCTTCCGGACAAACACTTACGGGTAAACAACAGAAATACACCATTACTGAAAAATATGTGATCACAAAACGCGCGAACGATTATAACGTGTGTTATTACACTTCCTCTCTCAATGCTTTTCCAAACAGAAAGTTTTCAGGGCTGAAAATAAGGGAAATGAAGTATTGGTCTTTTAAACCGGAGCGCAGCTTTGTTTTAACAGAGCAGGACCTGAAAGTACTTTTGGCGCTTGAAAGAAAAGGAAGAGAGGCGACGGAATACGAGTTTGCCATCACTAAATACAACACTAATCAGCTTATCATTAAACATAAGAAGAACTTTAAACAATTGGTGGTTGAAGGAAATTATGTGATTTCAAAACTGCTGGAACAGAATAAAAATTAAGAACCGTGTTTAGCGATGAAGTAATTGTTCTTCATGTTTTCCCGATTGTACACCATTGGCAGACCGGTTCCCAGATCAACGAGTTTGTTTCCTGATTCTTCTAAAATACATTGACCAGCTGCTGTATCCCATTCCATAGTAGTGCCAAAACGTGGGTATTCATGTGCCTTCCCTTCGGCAACCCAGCATTGTTTAATACTGCTCCCCACACTGATCATATCTATTTCACCATAGAGGTTTCTTAAATGATCGAGATGTTCGTTAATTTCTCTGCTTAAATGTGAGCGACTTCCCACTACCGTGTAGGTACGTGGCAATTTCTGGGAAGGTAGTTTTTTAGCATACTCAAAAAGGTAATCGGGCAGGTTTTTTTTGGTAAGTTCCTTGATCATATCGTGTTGAGTTATTTTATAACTTCCACCACCGGCATAAGCAAAATATATATCCCGAATAAAAGGTGCGTAAATAACGCCTATTACAGGTTTGTTATTTTTAACGAGCGCAATGTTAACGGCAAACTCTCCATTCCGTTTAACAAATTCTTTGGTGCCATCAAGCGGGTCAACTATCCAAACATGTTCCCAGTCTTTTCGTGTGGAGTAATCACAAATTTCTTCTTCCTCGCTTATAATAGGTATTTTAGAAGAGGCCAACACCTGTGTGATTAGTTGTCCTGAAGTCTTGTCTGCCAGGGTTACAGGAGTATTGTCAGACTTTGTCTCCACGTAAAAATCGGTAGTATAAATTTTTAAGATCTCGTCGCCGGCAATGAAGGCTGCGTTTACGGCTAATTTCAGAAGTTCTTTATAGTCCATTAAATTCTTTGTTAAGTATAGTATTTATTTCATCGGCTTTATTTAAAACCATCGCATGTGAACCTCCCTTAATGGAATAGCAAAGTTGGGAATTCTTAAATGGAAGTAATTTATCGTTTGTTCCATGAATTCTTACGGGGTCGTGCAGGCTTTTGGTTTTATCCCAATTCACAATGTAATTAATTGTGTAGGAAAAATAATTTTTCGGCATGGTCAGAATCATTTCATAGAACAAAGGATCAAAAATCTTTTCGAAGCCCAGAAAGCGTCTTTTTGTTTTAGCAACAAAACGAATTACCTTTTCAGGAATTAGTTTATAGATGGGCAGATACTTTATTAATTTAAGCATGGTGGGGAACTCTGATCTGTCTTTACAGGAA
>CAZMHW010000228.1:0-6342 GCA_964566105.1 uncultured Akkermansia sp. | reverse complement strand
AAATATAAGGTAAGTGAAGTGATCTCTTCTTTTAAACTGATACTTTCTTTTTCGGAGTATTCTAGAATAGTACGTGTTAGTTTAGAGAATTTGGAGAGGTAGGTGGCTGCGTTTTTTTTATCATCCGAAAATATAAAAGATTGTATGGTGTTTAAGGCGTTATAAAAAAAATGAGGATTCATTTGCGAACGAATGGAAGTGAGAATAGAACTGTTAAGATTCTTTTCAAGTTCCATTTTCTCCGAAAGCAATTGATTTCTTTTCTTTAACAAACCCAGTTGCCATTTGTAATAAGAATACAGACCAAGCAGCAAGGAGAAAAAACACAGGGCTACAAACCAGAGCGTTGTCCACCAGGGTTTTGTGATCTTAAACGCTACGCTGTTGGAAACATGATGCGAACCGATCTTAAAACTAATCACGTATTCGCCTGGCGAAAGCGCTGCCAGTTTTAAAGTTCTGCTTTCCTTAGCCGTTTCCTCCCACTCACCTTCGTTAATCTTATAATACAATGTATAGTCTGAAGGATTTTTAAAGCATAAAACAGAGTAATTTATCTCTATGTTATTTTCATTGTAATTAAAAATCCTATCCTCAGCAGCTGGAAAATTTTTTCCGTTCACCTTCAACGAATTAATTACAAACAAAGGATAAGAACTATTCCTTTTCAACTGATAAAACCCTGGCATGAGTAATCCCTGTTCCGTACAAATAATAAGTTTCCCGTTCCAGAAATTAAGATCTGTGATTTCATTTGCGGGAATACTCAACGGGATTTCCTTCACTTCGGGATTTCCATCTGTCGGACGAAAATAAAATAATTTTGTAGCCCCTCTCAGAAATAAAAATCCTCCGGCCGCTCTTATGGTTTTAATTTCACCCTGTTTAAGCGTCTCTCCGCCAAGAACAGAAAGCTCTATCCGGGCCTTGTGAATGTTATAAAGCCGCCCCTGCTCATCCAGTCCATAAATTTTTCCGGCACACTCCCTTAGTTTTGAAATGTAAATACTTTCCCCGTTTAATTTAATTTCCTGATTAGAGTTCGTGTCTGCCCGAAACAATCCGTTTCCTGTGGCAAAATAAATACTGTTTTCCGTTTTGTCGTAAACAAGAGACTTTCCTCTGACACTTTCCATTATGTGAATATCAAAAGGTGCTTTAGTCACGATTGATCTTCCTTTCCAGACATCCCATTTACTCCTGCTGGTTTTAACTTGGGGTGTTAAAGCAAAGAGACCGACGGCACCCGAAGTGGCATAAGCAAAGTATTTGTCGTCAATCCGTTGAATGTCTTTTATGGCGGAAAACAAGGTAATAGTTGGTTTTTTAACAAGCGACACCACACCAAAATCACGCGATGTATAAATCAAACTGTTGGAGAGAGAATCGTAGTAGAGGTTATACACTTCCTGGTTTGAACGGCCCTTTACAATTTGCCCGGATTCCAGCGTATTTAGATCAAGACTATAAATTTCATCTTTCTTTGTCCCTATAAACAAGGTGTTTTTATACACCACGGTTTTATTTGGTTTATATTCTGTTTTGTGCAGACTGATGTGAATGTCGGGGACAAAAAGAATCCCTTCGTTGGTAGTGCCAAACCAGTAATTGTCTTCCCTGTCTTTAAGCACAAACGAAATACTTTTATTCCGAAAAAAAACGGTGTCCTCTTTTAGCGGTGCTCCGTTACCTTTGTAAGCATAGGCCCCTTCGGGGGTGCAAAACCAATACAAATCCCGGGTATAAACCAGGTTTTGAACGTGACCAATTTGTGAGCTGATCCGGAATTTCTCATTCACCATACTGTCTGTTATGGAATAACATTGATTGTCCAGATTATATTTAGAGATCATAAACAATTCGTTTCCGTTTTTTTGCATTAACGCGGCCGGTTTTTTTCCCTCCAATGCCGAAACATTTATCCGGGTCATTCTTCCATTACTATCCAGGCGGTGAAGCTGATCGGAAAAAAAATAAAAATACGTGTCGGTTTGCTGAGTTCCTCCAATACGCGTCACATCGATAGGCAGGGTTTTTAAGCGTGTCAGGGTGCGGAGGTCATAGAGATCGATTCCCTTTTTTTGAAACACAAAAAGTTTGTTGGCAATTATTCCATAATGGTAGTAACCGGCAGGTTCATTCTGGTTCAGGCGTTTTAAGGAATCGTTCTCCACATAAAATAAAAATCCATCAAAATTCTGATACCAGATCCTTCCCAGTTTATCCTCGCTTATTTCGGTTCCCGCCTTGGAAGGTTGTGCTTTAGAAACGTAGGTTTTGTATTCATAACCATCGTAACGCACAAGTCCCTCGCCTGTAGCAATCCATATAAAGCCTTTGCTGTCCTGAAAAATATGATAAACCGAATTAGACGGTAATCCCGTTGTTTTTGAAATAACAACTGCATAGGGATCCTGGCTCTTTAAAAAACCCACACCCAGTAACAAAAAAATTATTTGAACCCTAAATTTCACGCTTCACCTGCAACAAATATAATCGAATGGCGTTTATTCGACCTCCTGAGTTAGTAAAAACCCATTTCCGGTTTCTAAAATCTGAATGACGAACATTTTAACCGGATCACACTAACCCAAAAACTGTTTTCACTAACCAGACCACCCCTTTGCTGTGTGAAATTGCTACACTTGCAATCAAAACACATGATTATGTTACACCGTTTACACAGACTCCGTTTTTTCGGAGGGATAGTTTTGGGAAGTCTTGGCATCTTTCAACTGCAGGGACAGTCAGCTTCAGTGGCTCTAAGCGCTTGTTACGCTTTTAATGGCAATGCCAACGAAAGTTTACACAACCTGCATGGCAAGGACACCAATGTAACTCTTGTAAACGACCGCCATGGTAACGCCAATGGAGCCTATGCGTTCTCCGGTTCCGTGTACTCAAAAATAACACTCCCCGACACGTCCATCTTAAAAAAACCTTATCTGAGTGTGTCTCTATGGTTATTGCCACAGGACAGTCTGAGTACACAATTTATCGTTTTTTCAAAAAATAAAAGCGGCAGTAATTTTGAGGGTTACAGCCTCGTGATCGTAAATAATACATTTCACATCAGTAAACATTGCCCGGACTCATCCCGGTATTCTACGCTGGACGCAAATACTACGATTCGTCCGAATGTGTGGCAGCATGTTGTAAGTACCGTTGGAACCGATTCGATAAAATTATATGTAAATGGGGCATGGGTCGGTTCTGCTCTATCCAAATTTCCGATTCAGTACGAAACAGGAAAACATTTTGTAGTGGGAGGCACGGGCGAATCCTTCAATTACCCCTTTAAAGGAAACATAGATAATATGCGGTTTTATAACCGGGAACTCACCGCCCTTGAAGTTAGTCAACTATACCAGGAAAGCGTTGAATGTGCATTGAGTACGGGCCTTACCAAATTAACTGAAAATGAATCTCCCGGCATTTTCCCGAACCCTTGTAACACTGTTTTAAAACTAAACAATCTTGTAAATGCCTTACAAAGTACTCTTGAGATATACGATGCCACAGGAAGATTAGTTCAAAGAGTTTCCCCCTCCACCAGCGATTTTGAATTAGACGTAAGCAAACTGGCATCTGGTATGTATCTGCTATACCAAATAAACGGACAAGGAACCTCTGTAACACGTTTTGTGAAACAGTAGTTAGTTAAGGAGATAAACCTTTTACGAAAGTGATTTTAAAAGTAAGTTTGTAACATTAGAACAAGCTGGGGGGTTAATTGTAGAAGCTCATTTCCTAACTGCCTTTCAAATAATAACATACCCTTAATAAAATGGCACAAGGCTCAAAGATCCCGATGCTTCCTTATCCATGCCCCTGATAGGGATCATCGGCGTCTTAGTAACATCCCAAAAATCTTTATCTCAAGAGGGGTAGAAACGAAGCAGAAACCCTTACTTTTTTAACCAACCTTTCTAAAATCAAGACTTGAGACGTCCCTGATTTTAATCATTCTGAAAAAATTTAGTTAAACTCGTTCGTGCTTTGTACTTTTGGATTCTCAAAATCAAACACTATGAACAGTCCCCTCAGCAATTTAGAACCCAAAGAACTTTGGAATAATTTTTCTCTGTTAAACGCCGTACCCCGTCCTTCCAAAAAAGAAGAGCGCGTAATCGAATTTATCCTGCAGTTTGGAAAACAACTGGGTTTGGAAACTTATAAAGATGAAGTTGGAAATGTAATTATTAAGAAGCCGGCCAGCAAAGGCATGGAGAAAAAACACACCGTGGCATTGCAAAGTCACCTGGACATGGTACACCAAAAAAACGCCGATACCAATTTTGATTTTGCGACACAAGGTATTGATATGTTTGTAGATGGCGACTGGGTAAGAGCCAAAGGCACTACCCTTGGGGCAGACAATGGTATTGGCGTTGCATCCATCATGAGCATTCTGGCCTCTAAAGACATTGCACATCCTGCCATTGAAGCTTTATTTACCATTGACGAAGAAACGGGCATGACCGGCGCTTTAGGACTAAAAGGCGGACTGATGCACGCCAAATACATGCTGAATCTTGATACGGAAGACGATCACGAACTCACCATTGGTTGCGCCGGTGGTGTAGACGTAACAGCCACGGGCACTTACACAACAACTCCCCTTACCGGAGATGTAAAAGCGTTTCGCGTTTCTGTGAAAGGCTTAACCGGTGGCCACTCCGGAATGGACATTCATTTAGGCAGGGGAAATGCCAACAAATTAATGAACCGGATTTTATCACAGGCCGATGAATCTTTTCGTATCAGCCTCAATTCCATTGATGGTGGTAGTTTACGCAATGCCATCCCACGGGAATCAGTTGCAGAGGTTATTCTTTCCAGCAAAAGTGAAGGAGATTTTATAGCCTACATCAAAGAAATTGCCGCTACTCTTAAATCAGAATACGCCACCACCGATCCTAATCTTGTGATTGAGTGCTCTGCCATGGAACTTCCGAAAACCACGCTTGCTAAAGAATTTCAAAACAAATTACTTCGTTCTCTTTATGCTTGTCCATGTGGTATTTACCGCATGAGTCCGGATATTGATCGTTTGGTACAAACGTCGAATAACCTGGCCCGGGTTCTGGTAAAAGACGGAAACTATTCCATTCAGTGTTTAACACGCAGTTCGGTGGACAGCGAAAAAATGGACCTGGCACAAGCGATTAAAAGTACTTTTGAACTGATGGGCGCGTCGGTTGGTTTCGCAGGTTCGTATCCGGGCTGGGCGCCTAAACCTACTTCCGCCATTGTTAAACTCATGAGTGACCTGTATACTGAAATGTATAAAGACTCCGCCTCGGTAAATGCCTGTCATGCCGGATTGGAATGTGGGATCCTGGGAAAAAATTACCCGGAAATGGAAATGATCTCCTTTGGTCCGAACATACGTGGTGCACATTCACCGGATGAGCGTGTTCAAATCAGTTCAGTACAAAAATACTGGAAGTATTTATTGGAGACCCTGAAACGAATTCCTGAAAAAAACTAAACAGGTTCTTTATTTTTTTTCACTTAACTTTTTAGCCAAACGTCCCACCGTTTTAAGGCTCCTGTCTATCTCTTCGGAGTATGGCATGCCGAAGCTAATGCGGATGTAATTCGTAAAACGCGCGTCGCTGCTAAATAATTGCCCCGGCGCAATACTGATGTTTTGCTCAATAGCCTGCTGGAATAATTGAAAAGCGTTTACGCGTTTGTGCAATTGTACCCACAACACATAACCTCCTTTGGGTCGTGTAATCTTTGTGTTTGCAGGAAAATACTCCGAAATAGCCTGACTGTATAACAAACACTGTGTGTGCAGCGCTTTTCTTAAATGCCGCATGTGCAGGTCGAATCTTCCTATTTCAAAAAAATGTCCGATGGCTGCCTGAGTTGGAGTAGCTGTTGACACGGTATGCATCAATTTAATATTAATCACTTTCTGCGTAAATTTTCCCGGGATACACCAGCCTACCCGATATCCGGGAGCCAGCGATTTTGAAATGGAAGAGCACAACAACACCAATCCTTTCTTATCATAACTTTTGCAGTTGCGTGGACGTTGTTTGCCAAAATACAATTCTCCGTAAATATCGTCTTCAATCAATGGAATGTTTTTGTCCGCAAGAAGCTCTACGAGTTTTTTCTTGTTTTTATCCGGCATGAGGTAACCTGTTGGATTACTAAAATTAGTCGCGAACAAACAAGCTTTTATTTTAATACGCTTAATAGCTTTTTCAAGCTGGTCAAGGCTAATGCCATGTTCGGGGTGCGTTGGAATCTCAATTACTTTTAAACCCAGACTCTGAATCACATTAAAAATTCAAAATTATGTTGGGCTTTCAATGGCACCTG
>CAZMHW010000227.1:0-6344 GCA_964566105.1 uncultured Akkermansia sp. | reverse complement strand
GTTTAGGAGGTTTGGATATCTATGAAACCAAACTTGTGGACGGTATGCCAAGCAGAGTTTATAATTTGGGTGAACCTGTGAATAGTAAAAATGACGACTTTGGTATGTACCTGATGGAAGACAATAAGTACGGCTTTATCAGTTCCAACCGCAAATCCGGGGGAATGGATGACGATATTTATGAGCTACAAATTTTGCGTGAAATAAAAAGAGGTAAGGATGTAAAAATTGTTCTTAAAGACAAAGCAACCGGAGAAGCCCTGGCGAACGCCAAACTTGTGGTTAATGGTGATACCATGAAAACGGATGACAAGGGCGAATACGCGATGATGACAGAAGAAGATCTTGGTTATAAACTTGTAGCGCTAAAGGATGATTATTTTAAAGCAGAAGACAGCGTGTCCTCGAAATCGTCGCTTGAAGACAGTTTCACCCGGGAGATCTTACTTGAAAAAGATCCGAAATTGTTTTTACGCGCTTTAATAACAGACGCAAAAACCAAAGCGCTGCTGGAAGGAGTGACACTTAAAGTAACCGATATTGCCACAAACACTGAGGTTGATGTGTATACGACTACGGCGGAAGGAGATTATTTTAAATTTTTATTTTCAAGCCGTATTGGCGATAAACTCACTTACCTGATTCGGATCGAAAAACCAGGTTACCTTCAGAGAACCGTCATTTTTACCCATACCATCGAAAAACCGGGTGAAATCAACATGAATGAAAGTTTAAATCTTTCATTAGGTAAAGTAGAGGTAGGTATGGACCTTGCCAAAATGATCGACATGAAACCTATTTATTTTGATCTCGGTAAATCTGTGATTCGTAAAGACGCGGCCATTGAGCTGGACAAAATTGTACAGGTTATGAACGAGTATCCAAACATGTCGATTGAATTAGGATCACATACGGATTGCCGTTCAGGAGCTGCTTCCAACATGAAACTTTCTACGGCCCGCGCACAAGCCAGTGCGGCGTATATCGTTAAAAAAGGAATCAATAAATCACGTATTGTAGGTAAAGGTTATGGTGAGTCGAAATTGCTGAACAATTGCGCTTGTGAAGGCAAAGTGCAGTCGCCTTGTTCTGAAGAAGAACATCAGGTAAACCGTCGTACAGAATTTATTATTACGAAATTGAAATAGTAAGTAGTTGCAACGTGGTTGCAACTACTTCAATAACTTAAGCACTTAACCCAACGTTGTTTCATCATGAAAAAACTGGTGTTTCTTATTTTTTACCTGAACTCCGTTTTTTTTTATTCGCAGACTCTAAGTTCAAGCCTAACCGCCTGCTATGCGCTAGATGGAAGTGCAACAGAACCAGTCAATAATTTAACCGGCACCTTAAGCGCGGTAACAGCAACGCTCGACCGGTTTAATAATGCTAACGCGGCATGTTATTTCAATGGAACCAATTCCTGTTATGTAAAATTACCCGACGACCCTGCCTTAAAACCTTCTAATGCCATTTCTTTTTCCTGCTGGGTAAAACCTGCTGTTGCCGGCAATGGATACATCCTTTTTACCCGCAACAGTCTCAGTTCTTTTTTTGAAGCCTATAATCTTTGCATTGCTCCGCACAATAGCGGCTGGTACTTTATGACCAATAAATCAGGGCCAGGTGGTTACAACGTTGTTTTTTCCTCTAACCCTATCAGTGTAAACACCTGGCAACATCTGGTATTTACCATGGACAATTCCAGTATAAAACTTTACGTGAACGGTGTGCTTGACGGAACAACCGCTGTAACCTTTAGCGGATTTGACTATGTATCCGGAAAAAATGTATACCTTGGATCTACCAATGAAAGCTCATACAATACTCCATATAACGGGTCTATTGACAATGCCCGGTTTTACAACCGGGTACTTTCGGCATCTGAAGTAAGCCAATTATATCTTACAGATCCCTCTTGTACCTTTCCAACCCTGAACTGCAATTCGATTTTCTATAGCACAGCAACCGGCAGTACCGGCATATATGCCAATAGTACTACCGGAAGTACTTTATATCCATCTGTTCTGCCTTCTGGTGCCGAAGGATTGGCCATAGGACCGGCCTTCAGCTTTCCCGCGCCCAATCCAACTTTCTGGACGACAGCCGGTGGAACCTACTGGTATCACAATGGGAACACTTTTGTGAATACAGGTCACGGAACCGGCAATGCCGCCGCGTTAAGTCCGGGTGGAAGTAAAACAAGACTGTACAACATTACAGCCGGAGGCCAGGTTTACGTTTATACGGGAACTGGTACCGGCACTCTTTTAACCACCATTTTTGTGAATGGTAATGTGAGTGACATTGTTGGAGATGACCTGGATAATTTTTATGTTTTGAGTTGTTGCGGAACTTCCACGTTAAGACTTTATGACCCTGCAGGTTCCTGGTTATGTACCTACACGCCCAATAGCGCAACTGTTATTGCTTCCAACGGAAGTGCCGGTGGTCTCGCCATTTTAAATAATACCGTTGTTACGCACACAGGGAATCTACCGGGTTTACAAACCGGAACGCTTTCAGGCTCCCTGATTAATTTTTCCACTAACACACTTGTTACCGGTTTCGCCGATTACGCGAATTGTCCTCTTCCATCGGGCTTTATAAGTTCCATCACGGCCAGTCCTGTTTCAAGCATCACTTGTTACAATCCAACGATTACCTTAACGGCAAGCGATAATAATTTCTTTGGACCTTCCACCTACACGTGGTCTGGTCCGGGTGTGATCAGCAGCCCAAACAGTCAAAGCATCAGCGTTACATCAGCCGGCGTTTACAGCTGTTTTTTGAGAAGCTGTCCGGGTTATACTTCCATGAGTACTTTTACTGTGAATACAAACAATAGTTTCAGCATCAATGTGAGCGCGTCAAGCCCCTCACTCTGCAGCGGGGCCGCCGGTGTTACTCTCACTGCCAGTGGCGCAAGCGTGTATACCTGGACCCCTTCTACCTCCCTCAGCAATACTTTGGGAACTGCCGTCATTGCAACACCAAGTGTAAGCAGCACTTATACTGTGAGCGGTTTCACTACACTATGCTCAGCAAATGCGGTCATTACCATTACTGTCTTTCCAAAACCGGTTGTTACTGTTCCTTCCCCAACAATCGGTGTTTGTGCCGGAACCTCCAGTTTGGTTAGCGCTGCCAGTCCATTCCCACTCACGTACCATTGGGTTCCCGGTAACATGAACGGACAAACGGTGAGTATCAGTCCACCCGGATCTACGATTTATACTGTCACCGGAACAGATGCTGCCGGCTGTTCCTCCACAGCAACTTTAAGCGCACTCATTCAAGCAACACCGGCTTTACAAGTTATTTCACTAAAAAATCCAAAGTGTCCCTATGAGCAAGTCGTACTTTTAGCCTCGGGAGCAAATTCCTATACATGGTTGCCAGGGTCTGTAAACACCCCTTCTATTTCTGCATCGGCCAGTGTGACCAGTGTTTATAGTGTTACAGGTATTAATGCTTTTGGCTGCACCAATACTCTCCTTTACACTATGTCGGTATCTCCTCAGTCTACCATTCTTATTACTTCCCCTAACCTTACAATTTGCTCAGGCAAAACTGCGAGTTTGCTGGCCAGTGGTTCTTCCAATTACAGCTGGTCGCCCTCCTCCTCCCTTTCCGGCACGCTTGGACCACTTGTGTACGCCAATCCATCTGTTACTACAATTTACACCGTTAATTCCAATAATAGCGTGTGTAATAGTAGCGCGATCGTTACCGTTTCCGTGATCCCCAACCCAAGCATAAGTTTGTCTGAACAATTAATCAGTATTTGCCCCGGAGGCGCTGCTTCTTTCACTGCTTTTGGGGCGGGCAATTATACCTGGTTACCTTCTAATCAAACGGGCAGTATCTTCAACGCAAACCCAGGAAGTTCGGTAACATACACTTTACTTGGCTCCAATGGCAACAACTGTGTTACCAGTACTACCGCGGGTATAGTCGTTAATAATTATCCCATACTGCAAATTACTCTGTCAAGTGCAAGTTTGTGTGCCGGAGAATCTGCGACGATTACGGCGCAAGGCGCCTCAAACTACACCTGGCTGCCTTCCGGAGTGTCTGGGAGCTCAATTGTTGTTAGTCCAAGTGCCAGTGCTACTTATAGCTTGATTGGCTCTAATGGGGTTTGTACAGGTTCTCTTGCCTTTGTAGTAATGGTTAAAAATTGTAAGCCAAAAACATTTTTCGGTTTAACGAATGCGGTTGATAATCCTGTTCCATTTCAGAGCAGATATTACCGGGTTAACTTTACAGTGATAGCAGTTAACACTTCCAGCCTCAATCTATCCAGCGTTGTCCTGAACAGTGAGCTCAATAAGACTTTCCCATACCCATGCACCTACACCGTTGTTAGTGCTCCCAGAATCCATTCTATAAATAGTTCGCTGGTTGCCAATAACTCTTTTGACGGAGCCTCACAATCAAGTTTGACTTACAGTGTTACCAGCGTTTTAAAAGCCAACAAAAAAGACACACTCGTTTATTCCGTTCTGATAGAGCCTAATGGCTTTTACGGCCCGGTTAAAAATTCAGTCATAGGTTTCGTTACTATGCCAGACAATACTGTACGGAGCGATAGTTCAAATAATGGATTTGTATGGGATCCTGATAATGACGGGGATCCAACTAATAACAACATTGCAACATGGATAGACATTAAACCCATAGAACTGTTTATTCCTGAAGGCTTCTCACCCAACGACGACGGGGAAAACGATGTTTTTGTCATTACAGGATTATCCGGAAAAAATGCCCGCCTTACGATCTATAACCGATGGGGTAACAAGGTATATATAAAAGAGGGTTCGGAATTAACCTGGGACGGTAAAGTAAATGTGAGCGGTCTTAAATTCGGAAACGACAAACTTCCTGCATCAACCTACTTTTATACTTTGGAATTTCTGGAAGGCGACAAACACACATTAACCGGATTCATCGTGATGCGCTATTAGATCTTTCAAGGCAATTTTAGCGCTGGAATTCCTGAGCTTAATCCCTCCTGATCTTTCCCTCAACTGTTTTGATTTCAAGGTTATTTAATCTACAGTTTTCATTAATTTTAGTGGTTGGCGCAGCAGAAGACACACGTACGACAAACTCATCAGAAAGATTATAAAAAAATCTAATTACCATGTTTTAGCTTCTCAGAGAGGCTTTTTCTTCGATTTTATTGTAAATTAGCATTCTTGCCGTGAAAATAGTTAAGCTCATACTCAGGCCCATTTGGAAGATCTGGTTTGTGATTTGTTTCACTATCCCCTTCTTACTCATGTTCCCGCTCTTTTACATAGCGTTGGTTACCAAAAAATTTGATTTTGTTTACAAACTCAAAAGGACGTGGTCCTGGATCATTGCAATTGGTAGCGGTTTGTTTCCGGTTATTACGTACAAAACTAAAAAGTACAAGTTGCCGAAACCCTGCGTGATTGTTTCCAATCACACCTCCTACCTGGATATTGTGTTCAGTACGTTCTATATTGATCACACCGCTGTTTATATGGGGAAATATGAATTGCTGAAAATTCCTTTGTTCAAGTATTTTTTCGTGTATCTCGATATTCCGGTTAACCGTAAAAGCATCAAAGACTCGCACAAAGCATTTTCCGATGCAGGTGCCAAGATCGATCAGGGTTTAAGTCAGGTTATCTATCCCGAAGGAACGATCAGCGAAAAAGGAAAATTAAAACCTTTTAAAAACGGCGCCTTTAAACTGGCCATTGAAAAGCAGGTACCTCTGGTGCCCGTTGTTAACTTAAATAACTGGCAATTTTTGCAAAATGGTGGCTTTTTTAAGAGTCATGGCCGACCTGGAATTCCAAGGGTAATCGTGGGAGACCCGATTCTTACAGAAGGAATGACAGAAAAAAATATCCCTGAACTTAAGGAGAAAGTTTATACCTTTATACACGAAGAACTGGAGAAATTTAATGGCAAATAAAATCGATATTAAAACGGTAGATGAAATTGCTCATTTGGCGCGCCTGGAATTTGATGAACACTCAAAACCGGAAATCCTGAACGACATTAACCGTATGCTGAGTTTTGTAGATAAGTTAAACGAGCTGGACACTAATAATGTGGAACCGCTTATCTATATGACTGATGAAAAGAATGTATTGCGACCAGATGTTCCGGAAACAACCATCACACAAAAAGAAGCGTTAAAAAACGCGCCAAAAAAAGACAGCGATTATTTTAAAGCACCTAAGGTTATTGACCAAAACAGGTAATTACCTCCCACCTACCCGTAAAATTTAAGAAAAACTTAAACCTCCGTTTTAGGAGCCTTTCCGAATTTACTTTTCCAGAGTGTGGCAATCTGCCTT
>CAZMHW010000226.1:5507-6369 GCA_964566105.1 uncultured Akkermansia sp. | reverse complement strand
GGGCAAAGCCGATATGCATTCAGCTTGAGTTATTTGTGTAAAACCGCTATGTATAAGTAATATTAGGCCTTTGTGCATATTTATTTCAATTTATTTAGGTCAGTAATTAATGGAGACGGTTCTGTTTTTAACAAAACAGCGTTAAATGTGGCGAGTGAAAAAGGAATATTTTCTTCAATAGAAGTTAACATAGCCTGCTTGCCAACACGCTGAATCAGGTCTGAAAAACTAAAAGGAATTGTCTGACCTTGCAGGTGTTTTAGTAATTTCTTCCATTCATTTTCTTCGTATTTGGTATTCTCAAAAAGCCTCAATAGCAATTCCTCCAACCTTTCTCCGATTGGCCGCTCAAATTCCAAGTGTAGGCTGGTGCGCCTTCTAATTGCAGGATCTAATGCATCTACACGATTAGTAATCATGATGACCACCATATTGTTTTTTTCTTTCTTTAATAGGTCTATTTGTTTAATAAGAACATTTAAACCCGCACGGTCTTCGTGATGTGCCTGATTCTGGGCTCTGCTGGTAGCTATATCATCGGCTTCGTCAATAACAAGAATCCCTATTTCATTATCCTTAATTTTGCTTTTGGCGGATGTAAAGGCATCGGTAATTCGATTAGAAATTTCCCCTACCAGACCGCTTCCTCGTATGTTCGATGGGGTTTCAAAAACCTTTACAGGTTTATCCATTTTTTCGGCCAATGGTGTACCTATGCTTTGAGCAAGCGCTGTTTTTCCACAACCTACCTCACCTGACAATATAATTAGCGGAGAGGAAGTACCAAGATGTTCTAGAAGCATCAAAGATTTAGGGTGATGCTTTTTTTTCCAATTTTCAACAATGTTACCGTTGAGCATAA
>CAZMHW010000226.1:0-5497 GCA_964566105.1 uncultured Akkermansia sp. | reverse complement strand
AAGCAGATCACATACGCCCGACAACTGATCGCGTAAAAGAGAGCATTTTTAACAGCTCGTTTTTCTGAAAATCGATTCCTACAAGGTTCTTATACTCATTCGCCGAGCCTTTATTAGGATGCTTGTATTCGTTAAGTGTTAAAGCTGTATTTACCATTGTCCGATCTTACTTTGTTTAAATCCATAACCATCTTTTGAGTACGATTTTAGGTGGCTTTGGGTACCAGCCAAGGCGTTTCCTGTTCCCCAACCTCTCCGGTTGAGCTCTGTGTTTACTTCATCGTACTTAGCTGCTGCTTTATTCAGATCAACCAGCAGAGATCCCGACACATTTTCAGGTAGATCCCAATAATCAATCCCCCCCGTTCTATCATCGGTAGAAATACCACCCGAGGCGTTCAGCTCATAATGTAACCCACCGATTTTTGTACCGTCGGTTTTTATTAATTGAAACTCAAAGTACGACATTGCTCTGTTCTCCAATATGTACATGAGATCATCCCTCCATTGATCACACTTAGCTTTGGTAATAATTCCCGCCTGAAACAAAGCAAGCATATCTTCGTAGACTTTACCAAGCACGTATCTTGCCCTGGCTTCCGTATAAGTATCCGTAACGGATTTGGTATATGTTAATGACATTTTTCTTCTATTTTATTTTTCACAATGATTTTTAAAAGGAGTTCCAAAAAGTTCCACAAGTTCATCCATGCATTTCGCGTCATCACCATCTTCATCGAGGTGTAAAATGCGACTCCATGTATCGCGACCTGCCTCGAACCAGTCAGCGAACTCATTGATCTTAGAATTGGCCCAATTTTTAGTGATATTATTTTCGGGGTTCACTGGATCTAATACCATCCAGTTCACAAGCGGATCGGCAGAAGGCGGCGTGTAATAATCAGAGAACACAACCATTTTTTTAGTTCTAACCACATTAGCCAGGTAGCTGAACCATTTGGCCAGCGTTTCGCCGTATGTTTTTTGAACGCTTAGCTTATCAAACGCAAAAGCGCAGAGCAGATCAATAACCACGCTTGGCGGAGAGTTTTCGTCTGCTAAATAATACCCGTTATCCGCCTGAATATCTCGCCACCACTTAACGAGTCGAACACATTCATTAAATTTAACCCTTCCTTTTTCAGCATTGCTTTTCACCGTTCTACCTTTTACAAATTCATTATGCTTTTGGACAGATGTTTTTAAACGCTCCCCTGTACTCCTTATAATAATTTGCTCATCCTTTTTATCAGAGCTCAGCATAGGGACAATATCAAATGAAACATGATCTGAGAATGTAATCCGAACCGAGCTCTTGGTTTTTTCTACTGTCGAATCGGGATAGGACTTTTTAGCATATTTCTCAAATTTATTGAGTAGTTCCGTGATAGTATTTCCGTCTTCTGTTTTAGGTTTCACCACAATCGGGATATCTACATCAAGGCCATCGATTTCTGCATGACCGCGATAATGCCTACGCAAACCTGTTTTCTTTTCAAAAGAACCTGCTTTAGGTGTATCGGTTACAGTGATTCCGTCTTCCTCTGCACTTTGGCGAACGTATTTTCTTACAATGTCAGCTCTTTGAGCAATATCATCAATTTTGTCAGGATCAGGTGCGATCCAATCAACAAAGCAGCTCAACCTGCTATGCAATTTTGTGTGGGTGGAAATTTCACTCATGTTATTTTATTTTTATTTAATTACAGAAGTAGTTGAATGTTTATAAGAAGCCAGCTTTATTTCCAGCTGTACTAGTTCTTGTTGTTCTTTTATTAATTGCGCTTCGACAGTATTAATTAGGCTAACATCAAATTTTTTAAGACGAAAAACGATATCAACGAAATATTCTTGTAAAAACTGAAGCGCCTTTCCAAAATCACCAACACGGTTTTTAATACAGATATTAATTCCATAGTAGCAAAATAGTGCTACAGGTGCAACTATCGAAACAGCATTCACCAGATTAAAATTATAAAAAGCATATCCTGCTACTCCAGCTACAAGCAATGCACAAAAAATAATTAACTTAATCGTTCTGTAAAGTCGAATGGCGAAATCAACTATACATTCTTTAGTAGCTTTGAGGCGATTTAACTCATTTTCTAAAAAGCGAATTCTCTGTTGTTTTTTGCTGATCTGTTTTTTAAGCTGGTTGAGCTCATCTTCCAGATCACTTTTATAGTTTTTAAGATCATCCGTTCTAAACAAAAAATAAAGCAGAATGACTAGTAACAGAATAACTGCAATCCACATGAACCGTACTTTCCATAAATTCTCATTTTTCATTTTCATATTTTAGCTTCTTTTAAGTTTACAAAACTATATATTTTTAGTATATTTGTCAACCGAATATGTAAACTTTAACGTTTTTTGTTTTTAAGCAAGTTATCAACAAAATTTCAGTAATAAACAGCAATTTGTGAATTAGATGATTTACATATGTGGTGTTTTTGGCCGTATTTGGCAATAGTTTTGTAAACCTAACGTTATAATACACGTTAAACATAGTATAAGATGACTGATAATAAAGAAATATTTTCTGAGCGGTTTAAATCCGCGCGCAACCTTAATGGTTTATCACTGCAAGATCTTGCAGATAAATTGGATAACCAGGTTTCTCGTCAAGCACTCCATAAATACGAGAAAGGTGAAGTAATACCAGATAGTGAAATGATTGGCTTGCTTAGCGAAATACTGGGCGTACGACCTGATTTTTTCTTCAGAGAAACAAAGGTAGAGCTCGGTGAAATAGAGTTCAGAAAGCTGAAAAAGCTACCTGCCAAAGATGAAACTAAAATACGAGAGCAAGCTAAAGATTACTTAGCTCGCTACCTTGAATTGGAAGAAATAATCGGAATTAGATCTGATTTTAAAAATCCTTTAGATCTCCAAAAAAAGGTAAACACATTTGAAGATGTGGAAGATGCTGCACAAAAAGTCCGTAAATCGTGGAAATTGGGGTGCGATCCTATTTTTAATGCACTCGAATTGCTGGAAGATAATCATATTAAAGTGATTGAGATTGATGCTGGAGATGCTTTCGATGGCATGCAAACTTGGGTAAATGGGGATATTCCCGTGATAGGAATTAATAAAAATCGGCTTAAGAAGCCTGACAGGATTCGTTTTACTGCTATGCATGAACTAGCGCATTTGTTATTGCCGATTAATCATTTACCTGAAAGGCAAAAGGAAACATTGTGCCACCAGTTCGCTGGAGCGATGCTTTTCCCGGCAGAGGCTATTCGTATGGAAATGGGAAATACGAGACAGCGTTTGCTCATTCAGGAATTAGGCCCACTCAAACAACAATATGGAATATCTATACAGGCTATTGTGATGAGATTAAAAGATTTAAAAATAATTTCTGAAGCATATTTCAAACAATTTTTCTTTTATCTAACTCAAATGCAGTGGAGGGTTGACGAACCAGTAGATTACAATGGTGTAGAAAAATCTAATAGATTTGAACAATTGCTTTTCAGAGCTCTAGCTGAGGAACAAATATCAATTAGCAAAGCGGCTAGTCTTAAAAATCAAAAACTTTCAGAATTTAAATCACAAAGTTTGGCGTTTGGATGAAACTAGCAATAACGGATGCTTGTATCTTCATTGATATTTATGATCTACAGCTTACCTCGAAGTTTTTTGGCTTAGAATTGGAAATTCATACATCGTTAGATGTCTTCAATGAATTATATGAAGAGCAAAAAGAATTGCTACGCGCCTTTCAATCTATAGGCAAACTAACAGTGCATATTATTCAGCAGGATGATCGGATGGCTATTTTTTCAAAAAAGTACCCAAAAGCACTATCGGATAATGACAAAACAGTACTCTACTTAGCGGAAAAATTTGACGCAATGGTCTTAAGTAGTGACAAAGCCGTTAGATCAAATGCTAAAAAGTTATGTGCAGAATATCATGGTATGCTTTGGATATTTGATAAGCTAATTGAAGAGGGAATTCTGGACAAAAAAACTGCGGTAGAAAAAGTTAGCCACTTGCTCGCGACCAATGTTATCTATCAAAATAATGCGGAGTTAACTAAAGAAATTGATAAGAGAATAAAGATATGGTCGAAATAAATTAACCGTTATTGTCCAAGGGTTTCTGGTAATTAAAAATTGTCTTTTTACCCAGATTTATATAGACATTCAAAAAAGCATCCCACATTTTGCAAAGCACATTTGGCGCTTCTTTTCAAAGGCAAATAGTTTTAGTGGCGCCAAATAAGCTTGCAAAATTTCCTACCCGCCTGTGTGGACATTAGAACGGGTAATTTTTCAAATTGCATTCCCAACGCACAAAAAAATTAAAAGTTCGGACGTAAGAAATTAGTTTGCAATTCTAAAATTTATTGGCGGACACGTAACCAGAAGTTAAACTGTGTGGCGGCAACTAGGTACTAACAGCACGCATAGCGTCATTTTTGCGCATTAACGCCTAAATCCATAACTTGGACTTAGCAAAAACGAACGCCAGCGTGCAATCCGTTAGGTACAAGCGTAGGACGTAATAGAACAATGCATAAATACACTTCATCAATTGACTATATAGACAACTTGACATTTGACCATGTTGAGACATTTTCATTCCAACGCGGACAAGAGTTTGAAAGTACCATTCAGACAATTAGACCTGAGTATGATAAGTTAAAAGTCAGAAAGGATAAAGCAAATAATCTGACATTGGAAGAAACTAAGCGTTTTGAAGAACTTCACAGTTTACTTGGCTTCACTCAATACATTCTCGACGACAAGGGTCAATTTCATCCTTCAAGCGTTAAGAAAAATACATTCAAATCTTCATCTCCACAAATTGCAAGGCTTAAAGAAATATTACATACTAAAATCAACGATGTTCCAGCGTGGATGTGCGCACCGTTTTACAGAGACGCTATAGTTTTTTATGATCAAGCAAACAAAATCATCTCAACCTTAAATGTATGTTTGTCTTGTGAGTATATGGAAACTCAAATGCATAACCACATAAACGGCGACGAGAAAACATATAAATTACTTAGACAGTTTTTCGTAGACATTGGGCATCCTGTCGAAGGAAAAGCCACAGATGCCAGTACCTAACACCGGCTAAGCGCCCAGTTGGCAGAAATTCATTATTTTAGTGGTGGCCAACCGGCGCCTAGCCGCAAAACGTTAGTGGTAAGCCGTTAGACGTACCAACAAATGAAAAATTCGATTTTTATAAAACACTATGGACTTATTCTGACATTTTTTTATCCATTCATCGGACTTGCTCTGACGTACACTTTATGGACTGGTGTGACTTACAACGGACTTTCTTTAGAAATTAATTTACTTTTATTATTGGCTCTTACAACTGCAGTAATTACATTGACAAAAAGAAACTATTCAAACAGACCTAAACAACTACTTTTATTATTTACTGTTTCTGTTTTTTTCGTTTTAAACTTTATTTTGAGCTTACTCGCTGACTGGGTGAATAATTCCGACAGTTTCGACAGCGACGG
>CAZMHW010000225.1:0-6396 GCA_964566105.1 uncultured Akkermansia sp. | reverse complement strand
CACGCGACCTTGTAGCATTAGAGAATTTTGCACAAGGCCTATTCGCCAAACGTTATGCGGCATTGTACCAAGACACACACAATTAACAAAAATGAGTAACGCCACAATACTTTCAATACTGACGTTAATCGTGTCGACAAAAGTCTTTACAAATATTCTGACCAAACATCCGGACTTAAAAAAGTGGCGTCCGGTCATATTCTGGACTTCGATTATAATTTCTCCCCTACTTTTTTTCACTCTGACAGAATTTCTTGTTCGCTTAGTTTATAAATCATTTATCGCAGACTTTCTTAATGAAACATTCGGCAGCGACGACTTTTCAATTGGGACCTACCTTATGATCACTATCGTTCTCACATCTATTTTACCAATTTTGCTATGGCGACTTATTTTAATAAATCAAATAAATAGACGGACAAAAAACAAGGCTGTATAACAGCGGTCTCAGGCCATTTTTTGAGCAGTGGTGGTCAAATACTATATTTGGACTAGCAAAAAACGGACACCTTGCCGCAGAACGTTATGCGGCACTTTAACCCAGATATACATGAAAACAGTTTTAGTTCTTATTTCAATTTTTATATTCTTTAGCTGTTCGACAAAAAGGGACACTGATAAAGAAATTTATTATATTATTAAAAATGCAAGCAGACTACTCGTTGACACTGGCGACAATCTCGCACCTACACCCCTACCGACAATGTTTTATGGACATCATAATTTCATTCTTGCTGACTCCATTCATGTATTCTATCATGACAACCTGGTTTTCTATTCATGCGCTAATGGCGTTGATTTCTCAAAACCTCCTAGACTTTTTCTTACACCAGACAGTTTGACGGAAATAAAAATTAATGACCTTAACAATTTCCTAAAAAAAAGCATTCCGGAGGCTTCACTGAACGGAAATTTGATCACTGCCAACATTTCATCTTCGTCAGATACTATATTTAATTTTGCCTTCAAAATCATCACGGACTATTTCAAATCCAAGAACATAAAACGTTATGGCATTCGCAATTGGACAGAGGAAGAAAAATTTGTGACAACAGCAAAATTGAATAAGACACCATATGATCCAATGACTGCCGACTTCCAAACAGGCTTTGACATTAAATTTGTGCCACCAATGGACTCGACAAGAAAATAAACAACGCCGCATAACAGCGGTCTCACGCCACTTTTTTGCGCAGTTGCGGTCAAATGTATAACTTGGACTTAGCAAAAAAAGCGGACGCGAGGCCGCAGAACGTTATGCGGCATGCGCCCGCGGACGACAAAACAATTCGTTCGGACAAGAACAATAACTTTTCTGTTGACAAAATCGGGGACAGACAAGAAAAATAGCCCCTCGACAGACAAACTCTCGGTGTAATTCCAATCTGTCTAGTATGGAAAATGCATAGAAGTATATAATCGAGCTGTCAGACTATCATATCTTTGTGACACTACAGTTTTCCAACAAGGGTATGTGCATGAAAAACCTTCATAAACCCGACTTAAACAAAATGTTTTATCCTTGAGACTTCTATCTAATAATGCTAATTGCTGAATATTTAGTAGCGGAATGATATTCTTTAATCCCCTAATCCACGTGGACGTGTCCTTCAGGCCCAGAGGCGAAGTGGGTTTTTCAAATGTTGTAATTCCTTCTCCATCAGATCCACCTATAGTAATATAATAACACGTTCCGTCTTCGCGGCATACAATATAACAGAGACTATCTGGTAACCATTTGGCCAAAATGTTCTTTTCTCTGAATAATCTTTCGACGTATGATTTTCCTGACTCACGACCTTTAATAATATCGTCAGAGGTTTTTATCATCTCTCGCCTCCCTTTGGATCGTTCCATGTAATTATAACTATTCCAAGCGACCGTCCAAAAAAGTATACTTACAAGCAGAGCTATTCCGAAAAGAGATTTACGATTACTAAAAAGAAAAAGAATTATATGTAGCATTATCGCTAACGCAGTTCCTCCAAACCAGACAATAATCGAAAGTGTCCTGCTAAGTGCGTCAGGGTTTTTATCTTCAATTAATATATAAAAAAGTAAAATCTGACCAATCAACAAGCCAAGTAAAATAGATATGTTTTTGGGTGACCAGAAGCGATTAGTTTTATTCATAAATGTTTTGATTATTTTCAAAAGTCCGAAATCTTCTAGACATCGCCAAAAGTTATTAGCGTGACTCAAAAAAAGCTACAACTTCCTTCACATCAACATTGAGTTCGACAACATTTCATTTGACACAGACGGAGCAAGGGCGCACGACCGCATAACAGCACCTAAAAGTTATGCCGCGCATTTCGGTATTGTAAATTCGGGCGGACTTTCGTACATTTAAAATCACGGACGGCGGCACAACTTTTAGCCGCATTCCGTTATAACTCATAAGCGCAAGGACATGACCATAAAAGAAATCGAAGACAAAGGAATTTACCTTTTCGGTTGCAAAGACAATCATGTAAACTGCATTAGACCTGCGGACATTAACTCACAAAACACAGACGGGTATAAAAAACTCGTGACAGTTGCTAAAACTTATTTCGACAGCAATCAGTTAGACAAGTTTGCAGATTACTTTCAGGAACATCAATACGAAGTAAATTTATGGACAGCGCATTTAATTATTGACCTTGGACAACCAAATGCTGACCTATTAAAACGTTGCTTAGACATAATTGAATCTTATTCGGACACACCATTAAATGTGACTCTTGCGAATGAAGAAAAAAAATGGCTAGACAATTTTAAGACAAATAAAAAAGTTCTTTAACGGCGGACACGTGAGCAAAACGCAACTGTGTGGCGCTTACGAGTTATAACAGCAAGCAAGCGCAAGCGGCTAGAAGTATAAGGGCTTCGGCTAAATTAATGCCTGCTTCGCAGACCTTTAATTATTTTGCCTCCGCTAAAAAACATTTGTATCTTTAAATAAAGTTTGGTGCGGGTAGAAAGATGAATTTTCATAAATCCGCCTGCGCCTGCTTGCCAACCGTTATAAGCCATTTTAGACTAACATGAGAATCTTTATATCAGCAAGTACAGTTGGACGTTATGGAGGCGGACTCAATGGTCAGTTAAGACACTTACCGCAGGTAATTCAAAATGAATTAAAAAAAGCTGACTTTAAATCGACATTTGACCAATTTTGGCTTACTTTCTCTTATCCACCTTTGTACGTGTTATCAGGAGTTTTAGACTCTAAAGCAACATTTGACAATTACTACCATAACTCTTTACCATATTCGAGACTAAGTAGAAAAACTAAAAAAGTAGAAGTCACTTTACAGACACCGGAACTATCAGAACATTTTGACTCCAGAGAAAAAGACAACTACAGTAATCAATTTGACATTGATGATAAATATAAAAATCTCGCAGACACTGATATAGCAAAGATTGTTATTGACAAATTTATTGAAGCTGGAAAAATCATTAATTCGAAATTAAAAATAGATGATGTTTTTGAAATAGCGACGTATAATGATGTTTTAATAAACCTACGCGCAAGAATAAATGCCGATTATTTAGCATCTATGCATATTACACAGACCAACGCTTCATTGGAAGGTAGTTTGCAAACAGCTAAAGCATTGCGAGAAAAAAGAAAAAACGAGGAAAAGCAAAAAGATAAACTAATCCGAGATATTAGAGTTTATGCAAATGATTTACCTGATAAAGCACTATTTCCATATAATCGTAAATATTGTGACTTGTTTTTAGATCATTTAAGAAAGAGAAAGTTTCAATGTCCTAAATACACGCATTTATATGTGCAGGTTGCAAAAACAATGGACGATGCTCTAAGACAATCATTAGCATATGAAGAATGGTATGTTAATGGTTTAGCTGTAATAGACTTTGACAATTATTTAAGACAACCTGATAATGAAAAAGAAAAAATCGTTTTTAATTTAATTAGTACAGGATTAAAAGATATAGCTACTATTGACAAATTAGACATTGCAGCAGTTGAAGAAGTAATAGCTGAAATTAGAATAAAAAACGGCTTATAACAGCAAGCAAGCGCAAGCGGCGGGACGAGGAAGGGCTCTGGCTAAATTAATGCCTGCTCGCTTTCAGCTTCGCAGACATTTTTTTGTTTTGCCTCCGCTTAAAAAATAGTTATCTTCGTTTAAAACATTTTGCAAGTAGAAAACAGTTCGGTTTCAAAATGCCGCCTGCGCCTGCTTGCAAACCGTTAGGCGTAACCTCATGACGAAAATAATTTCAGTATTAGTTTCTTTGCTTATTTTTTCTTGTAGCAACCATCAGGACAAAAAACTTGAGAATGGAATCCCATGTGAAGATCCTACTATTCCAATCAAGGTTTTTTCATCTTCCATTTCAAGTTCTAAATACAAGGGACAAGAGTTTCCGACCTGCTTTGAGGCCGCATTTTCTGACTCAACCATTTTAGAAGTAAAAACAGAATGCGGAACAAATAATTATTCATTCCAGACATTAAATATCGGTAAGCTTAAGATTGAGAGCGGAAAGATTATTGCTTGCGACCCTATCGTTTTACGAGACGCAATTTCATTTACCGACGTATTTCCAACAGGAGATTTTGACGTACAATTAGCAATTACACAAGACTCCTCCAAAAATGGTAGAGTTGCATTCAGTCGAATTCTATTTTCAAACGAACCTGTATATAAGTGGAGTTATGCTGTTCGAGATAATCAACAAGGAATTTCCGTTGTTGACACGGCCGTTTTTTTAGATTGTTATGGAGTAGACGGAGGCCAGGGTGTATTCATTGACGAGATCGCAGCTAAGAAATTTAACCTCATGGGTCAAAGCGAATGGAGAAAAGCATTCTCAAATAGTAAATGGTATAAATCAGATTTTTTTGGTTCTCTACATAAATTTGAAGACCACTCACTTGCGGCATTTGAAACGGGGCACGGTGATGGTTGTTATGGCTCTTTTATTGGTTTTGACAAGTCAGGTAATATTTGTAGACTCTTAACGGACTTTCAGATAGTTCTCTGGTGGAAACGAGGCAACGCCTAACAGCAGCTCAGGCGCCAGCGGACGTTTTTGCCTGCAAAAGCAAATTTACGGGCGGACAATTTTTAGTGTTTGCTTTTGCTCTGTTTATTTTTAACTTCACGTAGACATCGGAAGCTTTTAGCATCGTCGAATTTGGTTTTCGCCGGCGCCTAGCTGCCATCCGTTATGCGGCATGCGCCCCGGACGACGACAGACGATTTGACTTTTTCGTTCAGACAGGTATCTTAGCATCTCGGTCGACAGCATTTCGGCCGGACAGAACAGTAGCAACCCGGTGGACAGTTCTCGGTCCGACAGAACAATTGCACCTCGGTTGACGAGCACTCGGACCTCGGAACTTTTCGGACACGTACTTTTAGCAGACGGCAGGTTCTTAGTTTTTTGCCCTCGCGCGGAAAGAACTCTGGAAGCAGCACATTTGCTGGCCTCGGTTAACACCGGGAAAGCCAGCAAAAGAGCTGCAATTAACGTTGTATTAAATTAAAATTATACTCATGAATATCACATTTACATTTTCCGGACTACTAGCTTGCCTCTTAGTTTTTTCAGGTATTGACATTCAAAGTCAGACAATTTTGTTAAATGAAGAATTTAAAAACAACGAGAATAACTGGCAGATTGAAGGTGACCAGACTGAACGTGTTTTTATGGATGCCGGTCGGTACAATCTCGAAACACTAAGCAAAACTAATTGGCACTATTTTACCATTCAGAAAGAAATCCCATCAGAGCAAGCGTTTACAATTGAATCTGTCATAACAAAACTTCCAACGGCTGTTGACTTCGAGCTAATTGATGTCGATGAGGTAAAGAGAATTCTTGATGCTCCTGATGTACTGTATCAAGCATCATATTATAATTCAGTATCGAAAGGACTAGAATCAATACGAAAATATCAAAAGCAAGGGATCAGATTCAATTTCCTTAGATCTGACGGAAAATTTGCTTGGTATTTTGCCAGTGAGGAAGTCTCCGAAGAAATACGAAAAAACAAACATGTCGCCAAGGCAATTGGATTCACCACAACTAAATATAGGTCAGGCTACTCTTCGGTTGTTGATTTCAACCAACGTTACGGATTAATTTGGGGCTCTAAAGACAACGAAAATTTATTTAGTTTTAATGTGGTTCCTGACTTACAACTTTTCCAAGTGATTAGCCTGATTGGCGGCCATTGGACAAATGTTATTAAATGGACTAAGGCTGAAGAAATATTATCAGGGAATTCCGCAAACAAGTTAACGGTAAGTTGCTTTGAGGGGACATTGTTCTTTTCAATTAATGATGAAGTTGTTGGCAAAGCCCCATTTCAGCAGTTTTATGGAAATGGGATTGGATTTTGGGTCGATCCTGAAACTCATATTT
>CAZMHW010000224.1:0-6410 GCA_964566105.1 uncultured Akkermansia sp. | reverse complement strand
TCACAATGCCGCGGATAAATTAATGACAAGAAATCGTTAATAAGTGCCATACATTTAACACTAAAATAGTCTTTTTGTGGGTTATTTTTGGCACATGAGTGAAGAAAAAGAGAAATCACGTAGAAAAGGTGGCTTTATTTTATGGTCGGTGATCGTACTGTTGATGATCAGTAACGGCGTAACCATTTGGTTATGGCAAAATTCCAAAACAGAGATTGTTAGAGAAAAAATTGTGACCGAACAGGTGATTGTGGAACGTGACAATGTGAAAGCGGATTTGCTCGTTTTGCAAAAAGATTTTGAAGGGCTTAAGGCGGACGATGCCGTTATGCAAAAAGACATAGAAGAAAAACGCCTGCGTATTGAAGAGTTGATCAAGGAAGCGGAAAGACACAAAGGCGATGCTTACATGATCGCCAAATTGAGAAAGGAAACAGAAACACTCCGTGCCATCATGCAAGGTTATGTGAGAACCATCGATTCATTGAATACCTTGAATCAAAAACTCATTGTAGAAAAGAAAACGGTTTTGAAACAACTGGACGTGGAAAAGGAAAAACAAACCACGCTCATCAAAGAAAAAGATGAACTTAAAACAACCATCGCCAAAGGAAGTGTGTTGAGTTGTTTTAATATTACTGCCAAAGCGGTTTCCTATAAGCGTGGAGGCAAAAAAGAATCGGAAACAACCAAGGCACGCAAAGCTCAGAAAATAAAAGTAGGCTTTAGCCTGGGTGAAAATAAAATTGCCAGAGCCGGAGAAAAAACCGTGTTTATCCGCATCATGACCCCAGACGGTAAGGAGATGGCGAAAAATTACGACGATAATTACAAATTTACCTTTAACAAAAGCAGTGGTTATTTTGCAGGCAAACAAACACTCAACTATGCCAATGTGGAAATAAGCGGGGTGACCTACTGCGAGGGTCAGGACGAATTTGTACCCGGAAAATACATCATCGAAGTAGCCTGCGATGGCGTGGTGATTGGAAGCACCACTTTAAAACTGGATTAACATGGAAACTTTCGTTTTTTCTGAAGACCTCATTTTGGAAAACGAAAGAGTACTGTTACGACCACTTCACTGGTCTGATCTGGACAACCTTTTGGATTTTGCTTTGAATGAACCGGAGATCTGGAAATACTCTCTTGTGCCGGTTGGCGGTAAAGACAACCTTCTGCAATACATCCATCAGGCATTAGAAGCCAGGGCTGCCGGAAAAGAATACCCTTTTGTTGTATTTGACAGGGTCAAACAGCGGTACGCAGGAAGCACACGTTTTTACGACATACAACTTTCCAACAAGTCTATACAATTGGGCTATACCTGGTATGGAAAAGAATTCAGAGGAACAGGCTTAAACAAACACTGTAAGTTTTTATTGCTTGATTTTGCTTTTAATACGATGGACATAGAACGTGTAGAGTTTCGTGCCGACAACCGCAACGAAAGGAGTATCGCCGCAATGAAATCAATAGGCTGCACAGTGGAAGGTGTCTTAAGGAGTAGTGGTCCCACCCTCGAAGGAACCCGTCGGGACAGCATTGTTCTGAGTATTCTCAAAGACGAATGGAGTTCTAGGTTAAAAGAAGAACTCAGAACTAAATTGATGTGAACAGATCTATGATCTTTACCTGGAGGTAAATTGTAACAAGCTATCATGCATATTCTCGAAACCGAGCGACTCTTCTTGCGGGAACTAAATCCTGATGACGCACAATCCTTCTTTGATTTAAATTCCGACCCGGAGGTAATTAAATTCACTGGTTATAAAATTTTTTTATCGGTTAAAGAGGCGTTTTATTTTCTAAACAATTACTATCACTATAGAAAATATGGTTTTGGCAGATGGGCCGTCATAAATAAAAGCGACACTTCTTTTTTGGGTTGGTGCGGACTAAAATACACGCCAGATACGCAGGAGAACGATATTGGCTTTCGTTTTTTAAAAAGTACTGGAACAAAGGCTATGCCACCGAAGCTGCGAAAGCGTGTCTTAACATGGGATTTGAGGAATTAAGTATGGAGTGCATCGTTGGCCGCGCGATGAAAGAAAACAATGCTTCTATCAAAGTCCTTGAAAAAATCGGATTAAAATACTGGAAAGAAAATCCCTGTGGGGGAGAGGCGGGTGTAATCTATAAATTGAACAAAGGTGATTTTTAATTATACCGTGTCCCAATCACCAGTATATCATCTACCTGTTCGTGTTGTCCGCGCCAGTGTTCGATGTTGTTATCCAGCAATTCGCGTTGCTCTGCCATGCTTAAATGCTGGTTACTGATAAGCAATTGTTTCAGTGCGCTGGCTTTGAATTTTTTCCCGGCAGGCCCGCCAAACTGATCGGAATAGCCGTCAGAGAAAATGTAGATCGTGTCTCCTTTTTCAAGAACAATTTCGTGATTTGTAAATTTATTATTCTCTCCCGATTTAGAATTTCCGATCGGAAATTTATTGGCTTTAATTTCTATCAGGTCTCCGTTACGGATTAACCAGAGTGGATTGTAAGCACCGGCATATTCCAGAATCCCTTTTTTCTTATCAAAGGCGCAAATGGCAATGTCCATCCCATCACGCACGGTATTGTCCTCCAGATCGGTTTGCCTTAAGGTATCACTAATACTTTTATTCAGCTCATCCAGAATTCTTGCGGGTTGGGTTACTTTTTGTTCGCCGACCACACGGTCCAGTAAATTGTGTCCTACAATAGACATGAAGGCTCCGGGAACCCCGTGTCCGGTACAATCTACAGCCGCGAAGATTACGGTGTCTTTTTTATCCTCCATCCAGTAAAAATCACCACTTACTATGTCTTTTGGTTTAAACAACACAAAGGTGTTTGGTAAATGCTTTTTTACAAAATCATCCGGTGGTAAGATGGCATCCTGAATACGTTTGGCATAACGGATACTGGCGGTAATGTCTTTGTTGATTTCATCCAGCTCTTTGTTTTTTTCAACTACTTCCGCGGTACGTTCGTTCACCTTGTCTTCCAGAATTTTTTTCTCGTGGCGTAATTTGCGCTCCCTGATTTTGATATAGGCAAATAAACCACTTACCAGGGCGGTTACCATAATCAGGTAAAACCACCAGGTTTTCCAGTAGGGAGGACTTATGTGAATAGAGATCGTAACAGGTTCGCTGCAAACCCCGGCACTGTTGCAGGCAATTAGTTTAAAGCTGTACTTGTTGTGTGGTAAATTAGAATAAATGAGAGAGCTTTCTTTTATCACTTTCCAGTCTTCGTCAGAACCCTCGAGTTTTACTTTGTATTGCACGCCTTCTGGGTTTGACAAAGAAATACCAATGAAATCAAAGCTGAGTGAATTTTCTTTGTACGAAAGGTCAATGTTTTCAGAAACAGGATACTCTTTTAAGTTTACTTTAAAATCGAGCAGTTTTGTAATAGGGGCGGTAGGTACCGGGACATCCAGTTTGGGATTGTACTTAAAGGCGCCATTCACGGTACCAAGCCAGATGTTACTTTCGTTGTCTGTGTATACGGCCCGGGGCTTGGTTTCAACGCCTGTAAAGCCATCTCCTTTTAAATAAGATGAGAAGGAGGCGGTTTCAAGATTGTATTTGTTAAGTCCTTTGTTGGTTCCTAACCAAACTGTATTTTTTTTATCGGTAGTTATGAGGGTGATAAAATCGGATACCAGTCCGTTCTTTACCTTGTAATTCACGAAGTTTTTTCCGTTAAACACAAAGGCTCCCCCACCTTCCGTGCCAATCCATATCTGGTGTTTACTGTCTTCGGCAATAGACGAGATACTGGTATTGTTAAGACCGTTCTCACGGTTATACTTTTTAAAGTCTTTTCCGTTATAAACCGTTACACCTTTTTGTTTGGTACCGATCCAGATTTTTCCTTCATGGTCTTCAAACAAAGAGGAAATGTCATTATCGCTCAAACCATCAATGGTGCGCAGTGTTTTGATGGCCCCTGAGTTGAGATCGTAAATCACAATCCCTTCATAGGTACCGATCCATAAATTATTTTTTTTATCAATGAGCAGGGCACTCACCAGATTGTTTACAATTTCATTTAAGGCGCCCACTTGTCCAAATCTTCCTTGCGCGATGTCATACTTAATCACTTTTCCGCCCCACATGGCGATCCACAAATTTCCGTAGCGGTCTTCTACAATAGCCCGCACATTGTTGGAAGGAAGTCCTTCGGCAATGGTGACATTCTTGTATGCTTTATCAGCACTTTCGTTGGGATTGTAAATGGTCAACCCCTCATTGGTTCCAAACCACACGTTTTTATTCCGGTCTTTGCAAATTGCCCACACCTGGTTGTCGCGCAAACCATTTCTTTTGGAATAGGAAACAAATTTTTCACCGGAAAACACTTCTAATCCTTCTCCTGAGGTACCAAATAAAATATTACCCTCTGTGTCCTCAAAAATACATTTGATCTTATTTACCGCCAGTCCGTTAGTAGTATTAAAAGAACTTACAACGCGTGTACTCTTATTAAACCGATAAACTCCGTGATTAGAACCGGAAGCCCAGATATTTCCTTTTTTGTCTTCACAAATGGTGTAAATAAAATTAGGACCACCACCCAGGGCGGCATTCACAGTGACATCTGAATTGATAAGGGTTTCAAATTGTTTTTTGTCCGTATCGTATTTATACACACTGCCATTGGTGGTACCCATTAAAAAGTTTTTGTCTTTGTCAAGAGAAAGGCAGGAGATCTGTCCCAGCGGCATGTTGTTGGGTCTGAAAAAATCAAATTGGTGGGTAGATTTGTCGTAGATCTTTATCCCAACGTCGGTGAGGAACCAAAGGTTTCCTTCCTTGTCCTGAGAGGTTGAAAAAACGTATTGACTCAAACCATCACGGCCGGAATACACTTTAATGTGTAGTTTTTCTTTTAGGTCCCGGGAAGGATCCATGATCTTGATTACTCCCGCTGAGAAAGTGGAGATCCATAAACTTCCCGTGTTGTCCTGAAAAAAACCATAGATTTTTTTGTCTTTGGGAAGAAGCCTCGATTTTATTTCCGTAAAGGTTTTGCCGTCGTACTTGGTGAGAGTTCCATTTTCATGGCCCAGCCAGATGTGATTGTTTTTATCCAGAAAAATGGCGCTGACGTTGTTATCAGCCAGGCCGTCTTCCGTAGTATAATTAACGAAATTTTTTCCGTCAAAACGCGAAACACCGCCATCTGTGGCCAGCCAGTAGAAGCCGGCGCTATCCTGAATAATTCCGGAAACATTAGACTGCGCCAACCCATCCTCACTCCATAATTGGCGAAGTAAAAGGTTTGCGCATCTACTAAAAAAGGTAATAAAAGGAAAAGTGATTGTATAAATTTTCTTTTGTACATATGGATTTATACAATCAAAGCAGGTTATTTTTTGATAAAGAAATAAGTTCCACCTTCATCTTCAAGATCTTTGATTTTACCAAACTTAGGCGCCTGATTACCTGCTTGTGACACAGCTACGGTTACTTTCTTCACAATTTTTTCAATTGGTAAACACGGCTCAACATTATTATTTAAGGTGTTTACGAAGGTTTTGGTGAACTGTGAATTATCAGAAGCCAACTCATAACCTGCAGAGGTAAATACCTGTGAAGATTTTGCTTTGGTCAACTCAAAATTATCACAACGTTTTTCGTCATCCCCACCACGCATGGCCATTAAGAAAGTAGCACCCGATTCGCAGGCATCGGTAATTACCAGCGTGTGAACCAACTTACCGGCGTACGATTGCATGGCAGCTTTTAAGTTGTTGATACCAAAATAACTGAACTCGTCGTCTGTTTTTCCATCTGAAGGAACCCAGTAACCTGTTGGACTTACATATTTACCATGTCCGGCATACCAAATCAACAAAGAGTTGATGTTATTGTTTTTTACATAATCTCTTAACTCAATGGAAAAGAATTTTTCCATCTCTGTTTTTGTCATGTCTTTTTTGTGAACTGTTTTTGTGATCTTGTAATTGGCAAGAGCTGTTTTCATAGCGGTTACGTCCTTGGCAGGACCTTCGAGGCTAGGGAAACTGATGTACTTGCTGTTCTCAATAAAAATAACCCAGGTGTTGCCCATAGGATTATCGATACCAGCTGTAGCAGCGCTTCTGTTTAGCGCGTATACCTGCACGTTTTCGTTGCCATACACGTCTTTCACTGTAATGGAGATTTTAGATTTATCGGCAATTTTAATTTGAGTGGAAAATTCAGGATTTAAAAGGGTTGGATTAAAAGAAGCGCTTACACCATCAATGTTGATGGATTCAATCAAACTGGCATCTTTAATTTTACCTTGCAGATAGATCTCCTGGTTGTTGTTATCAATGAAGATTTCATTTTCGAAGGTAGCGATGGGTGTTTCAATTGCAATGATTGGTTTGTCGCTTTCGGTTTTTTCGATTTTGTATTGTGT
>CAZMHW010000223.1:0-6412 GCA_964566105.1 uncultured Akkermansia sp. | reverse complement strand
AAAACTGTTCTTTTTACTTTTACACCGAAATATTTGTTTATAAAGAGTATGGAAATTTTATAATTTTTTGATCCAAAACCAAGTTCCAGTTCCTCTTTCTGTTTATTGCCAAATAATGCCATTAATAAAAATTAAGTGAGTAATTTTGTTTACACTAAAAATACGGGTTAAATTTAATTAGTCTCTGATGAACTCCAAAGTTAATTATTATTGGTTTCTGCTTCTGCTTCCTGCTCTGTTTGTAGTTTGGTTTTTTATTTCAAAAAACGAGAACAAGCCCAGCCGTTACCTGGCCTATTTTGGCCCAAAAAATGCTTTAAAAGTAAACGACACCACCTATCATTTTATACAGGACTTCGAATTTACCAGTCAGTACAACGAAAAAGTAAACCAGGAGACCGTCAAAGACAAAATTTATGTGACTGAGTATTTTTTTTCCACTTGCAAAAGCATTTGCCCTATCATGAATCGGAATCTTGAAAAAGTGGCGGCAGCGTTTCGGGACAAAAACGATTTTCTCATCCTCTCGCACACCGTTGACCCGGAAACCGACAGTGTTCCTGTTTTGCTGGAGTATGCAAAATACAAAGGAGTCACCGATAAAAAATGGCTGTTTTTAACAGGACCAAAACCAAAATTATATGAACTCGCGCGCAAGGGATATTTATTAAACGCGGAAGAAGGTAATGGCGGTGAAGATGATTTTATACATACACAAAACTTTGCCTTAATTGACAAAGAGCGGCATATTCGTGGGTTTTATGACGGCACAGACAGTCTGGAAATCGTGCGGTTAATTCAGGAAATTAATTTACTCTACAAGGAATATGACTATAAAAAAACTGCTCGTTAGTTTTCTGTTACTGGCTGCGATTGCAAAATCCCAGAATTTTGGTGGTATTTACAAAATAGATCCTTTGCTCGCGCGTCTTAAAAATCCGGATACTACCTACGTGGTTAATTTCTGGGCCACCTGGTGTAAACCCTGCGTGGAGGAATTGCCCGGTTTTGACAGTCTTTTGACGCTTAATAGCTCTAACAAAGTTAAAATCATACTGGTAAGTCTTGATTTTAAAGAAGAGCTGGATAAAAAAATAAAACCATTTTTATTAAAACACAACATTAAGAACGAATGCATTGTTTTAGACGAAATAAACGGCAATGATTTTATAGATAAAATATCAACGAACTGGAGCGGTGCCATACCCGCGACCCTTTTTAAAAAAGGGAACAATCAGTTATTTGCCGAAAAAAAATTAAAGCTCTTGCAACTTCAGAACTACATTGACGACCTTCAAAAAAAATAATTAGTCATAAACGAGCCGTTTGACTAAGATTGTGTATTATTTATAGGCAATTGCAACAACAGCTTCTCCGTTAGTAAGTGTAATTTGGCTGTTTCCGTTTTTTAAAACGCAGTTGAACTTAACCTTCAGACTTTTTGTAGGCAAACCCGCATCGTTCGTCTTATAATCGTTAACAGAAAGTATCTGAAAAGAACTGGATGCCGGTTGAATAAGATCGTGAGAAGTATAAACCACACCGTTAGGATCTGTTAACAACAAGGTAACCGAAGAGAACACCCGGTTGTTCTGAATAGGAAAAAAGGTGGCCTTATAATTAGCTTCGCACGCATTCCCGGAGGTGGCATTTAACTGATAAAAAGAGACACAACTGTCGTTTACTGCCTTATCTGTTAAGGTCAATTTAATAAGATGTATTCCCGGTTGAAAAAGTTTACCGCTGATAGTCGGACTGGTGGAGGTGGTGTTGTTATCAAACTCCCAACGGCAACGCCATGTAGCCGGACCATAGTTAGACGGGATGGAATAACCCAGATTGTATTTTAATTCATTGGTCTGCATGTCTTTTGTAGCCGTGATTGTTGTCTGCACTTTACTACCTGCTTTAAACACATTGGTGTGAGCTGTGCTACAGACACCGGAAGCTGCTGTATAATTAAAAGTAACCGAATAGGTCTTCCCTACTTCCAGATTCGGTGCAATAGCGTAGGTTCCATTATACGTTTTTACACTGCTACCATCTGTGAACGACCATGCATAATCAGATGCCTGATCATTACTCATAAGAGGATCAAAATTAACCCGCTGTGTTAAACCAGCTGTGTTTAGGTCGTTGTAAAGATGATCGCCGAGACTCAGGGCACTATCTACCTTCATTCCGGAATTAATGGCCGTGGCTTTTGTATCATTAAACAAAATGGTAAGAGCGTAACCGCCTCCCATTTGAAAGGTTCGTTGTCGTAGATCCGCTTTGTATACATAGAGATTATTCAGGCTGTCCCTGCCATACGAAGAATTCATGTAATAATCGTTGTTCCCGGCTTCAAGCTTCACTGTATTTCCCTGCACGTCAAAACTCGCCGTAAACTCAGGCTGCGTTGGTTCAGACTCCGGTAAATCCTTCTTTTTACAAGAAGAAATCAGGAGAGCCAGAGCAATCGGGTATGTTAGGATTTTTTTCATTTCTTTTATTTGTCAAATAGTGTGTATTGCAGACTTAATTTAAGTCCCATTGGTTTTTCAAGAGTGTTCGTAGTTCCTTTGTTTTCAAAAATATCAGTCAGTCCGTAATTAAATTCCACGTTCACGCCAACCCGTTTTGCCAATTTAGCGGTATAATGCATGCTGAACATCAGGTTGGTTGAACTGATTCCTTTATATACATCGGAGGTATGCTCTCTGGTTACAGGTGACTTTCCGTTTTCATCTTGAACTGAATAGGTTTCAAGCGTATTTTTTGCGCCAACCAGATACCCAGCATTTATCCCGAGTCCTAGTGAATTTGAAGCGTTAATGACGTAATTTAATTTTAAAGGAAGTGAAACATAATACAGTTCATTACAAGTAATAACCGTGTAGTGAGTAGTAGAACCAAAACCGTAATCTTTTTTAGAATTTACATAAAAAGGCTGAGTGATCTTACCGATATTATAAGCCTGCGCGCCAAGACCAACGGAGATTTTTTTAGAAAGATAAAACCCATAATTAAGACCACCGAACCAGTTCACACCTTTAGCGTCAGTCCCACCTTTTGAATCCCAGCCGGACAAATAGTTAGCCCCAGCTTCCACATTCAGGTAATGAGTCTTCTTTGGTCTGTTTTTAAAATAATCTTCATCGTAACGATTTAATACAGAAAAAGGAGTCGAACGTATTTCGGGGTTCAACGAGACATAAGGTAAACTTGAATTAACACCGCTCAATTGTTCGGATGTTATATTTTCGCGCGCCAGCACATTTTCATTCATTGGTTCAGTATCCACTGTACCAACAGGGGTCTGATTTATATTATTTTGATCAGAAGAATGCCCCTGGGAGTTTTGTTTAACCACGGGCAACGAAGATGTCTGCCCTCCTGAGTTTCCTGGCCCTTCGTTAGCAGGATCAGAAGGTTCGATTGAATTAGCAACTGAACCCACTTGTTGTGCTCTAACATTACCGGCAGTGTGCATTGTATTTTTTGAGCGTGTCATCCTTACTTCTGACGCAGGTGAAGACAGTACAGTTTGACCTTCAGGAGAAGTATGAGCCTGATTTGTTGATTTTTCTGATATTTCTGTCTGTTTGGTATTATTTTCTGAAGTTAGTTGTGGTATGGAAGGATTGTTCCCTTTTTCTGCAATGGCAGTATTTTCATTAATTTTTTCGGTAGACTTATCTGTTCTTAAATTTTCATTTTTTGAAACGAGGGTTGAACCGGATTCTGTTTTTGCGTTAAAATAGCTGTAAGTCAGAATACCAGAAATACCAATACCCAATACCATTAAGGCCGGTAAATAGAACTTTTTCAGGTTTAACATCCTTTCCGCTTTCCTCTCCGCATCCAGAAGCATACTGGTTCTCTCCCAATTGCTTTCCTCAAAAGGATATTTTTCCTCTTCCGCCTTGCGCCTGATTATCTTATCAAATTCTTCTTCGAAGCTCATTATTACTAGATTCTGGTTAATACACTGTTCTCTATATATTCTTTTAATTTTTGTCTTGCCGCATTTAAGTGCCATTTGGAAGTACCCTCACTGATCATTAGCATTTCGCCAATTTCTTTGTGAGAATAACCATCAATGGCAAATAAATTGAACACTTTTTTTGTTGCTTCCGGCAACATATTAATCTGCACCAATAACTGATTATAATTTATTCTGCTCAACGCTTCGTTAACGTCCGAAAAATCAGAGTTGTCATAATATTCTTCGACGTAAGTTACTTTTTCACGGTCACGATTATTCTTGCGGTAATCGTCAATCAGTGTATTTACCATCACCCGTCTGATCCATGATTTGAAAGGGATTTCGGGTTTATACGTGGAGAGGTTTTTAAGAATTTTCAAAAAACCCATATTGAGGGATTCGGAAGCAGTATCTTTATCTTTAGAATACCGCATACAAATACCCATTAAATAACTGTAGGTAAGTTTATACAATTCATACTCAGCCTTGCGGTCCTGCTTAATGCAAAGTGCAATCAGTTGAGGCTGAATATTCATAATTACGAATTGGTCTTTAATTCTTATACGAATAAAGATAAACAAAAGTTGGGTAAAAAAATATATCTACCCTTTTGAAATTCAGTAATTTAACTAAAAATAAATGCTAATTTTTAGTTTTTGAACATTTTGAGCAGCATGCCCAGTTTTTCTTTTAATTCAACACGGGGAATAATTTTGTCCAAAAAACCATGTTCCAGGACAAATTCAGCGGTTTGAAATCCCTTAGGAAGGTCTTTTCCAATGGTTTCCTTCACAACCCTTGGGCCGGCAAACCCAATAAGAGATCCGGGTTCTGCGATGTTAAGATCACCTAACATGGCATAACTGGCGGTAACACCACCGGTAGTTGGATCGGTCAGCAACGAGATGTAAGGTATCTTATGCTGAGCTAGCTGACTTAATTTTGCGGAAGTTTTGGCCATTTGCATCAAAGAAAAAGCAGCTTCCATCATACGGGCGCCTCCACTTTTTGAAATAATCAATAAAGGCGTATTGGTTTTTATGCAGAAATCGATGGCGCGCGAAATTTTTTCACCTACTACGCTGCCCATACTACCACCAATAAAACTGAAATCCATACAACAAATAACAAGATCGTATCCGTTTACCTTGCCATAAGCGCTGCGCAGGGCATCTTTCAGATTCGTTTTACGAATTGTATCCGTTAACCGGTCGGTATATTTTTTAGTGTCGGTAAAATCCAAAGGATCACCACTCACAAGGTTTTCGTGCAATTCGGTAAATTGATTATTATCAAAAATAACTTCAAAATACTCCTTACTGCCAATTTTTTCGTGATAACCGCATTCGGAACAAACGTACTTATTTGCCGTATGATCCTGTACGGTATGAATTTTTTTACAAGACGGGCATTTGTACCACAAGCCTTCCGGAGTTTCTTTTTTTTCTTTTGTGGAAGTAGTAATACCCTCTTTTAATCTTTTAAACCAACCCATATTTTAAATTTTTAGTTGATAGTTTTTAGTTCTTAATATGTATTTTAACGCATCATTAAAAACTAAACACTAAAAATTAATTCCTGTTTTTAAGCTATTGTTATTGTTTTGTCCAGATATACATCCTGAATGGAATTCAATAATTGAACTCCCTCTTTTACCGGTTTCTGGAAAGCTTTTCTACCGCTGATCAAACCCTGGCCACCTGCGCGTTTGTTGATAACAGCTGTTGTTACCGCTTCGGCCAGATCGCTGGCACCTTTACTTTCGCCTCCACTGTTGATTAGTCCCATACGTCCCATGTAACAGTTTGCAACCTGGTAGCGGCAAAGATCAATCGGATGATCTGTAGTTAATTCGGAATATACTTTCGCGTGTGTTTTGCCAAAATTAATGGCTGTGTAACCACCGTTTTTATCAGATAATTTTTGTTTGATAATGTCGGCCTGAATGGTTACGCCTAAGTGATTTGCCTGAGAAGAAAGGTCAGCGGCTGTGTGATAATCCACACCGTCTTTTTTAAACGCGTTGTTGCGGGTATAGCACCATAAAATAGTGGCCATTCCCAGTTCGTGCGCACGTTCAAATGCCTGAGCTACTTCTACGATCTGACGTCCGGATTCCGGTGAACCAAAATAAATGGTAGCACCTACCGCTACAGCTCCCATGTTCCAGGCATCTTCCACAGAGCCGAACATGATCTGATCAAATTTGTTGGGGTATGATAAGAATTCATTGTGATTGATTTTCACAATAAAAGGAATCTTATGAGCATACTTTCTTGCTACGGAACCAAGCACGCCGTAAGTGGAAGCCACTGCATTACAGCCACCTTCAATTGCCAGTTTAATAATGTTCTCACTGTCAAAATAAGCCGGATTCGGAGCGAAACTGGCGCCAGCGCTGTGTTCAATTCCCTGGTCAACAGGTAAAATGCTCATGTAACC
>CAZMHW010000222.1:0-6416 GCA_964566105.1 uncultured Akkermansia sp. | reverse complement strand
GTTCACTACAGATAAGGGAAAAGCCATTGTTGACAAAGCCAAAGGTAAAATGGATGATTTGTCGGAGGATGTAAAGGGAAAAATAAAAAAGTTTGAAGATGAACTGACAGATCTTTTAAAATCTGAAGATTCGAAGGAAGCCCCAAAGGCCTGATAAACTTAACCACTGAACACAAATGATTCATGGAAGAAAATAAAAAGGATTTTTTCGAAGAAACTTATGGCATGTTTACAGACTATGTGGACGATCGTATTCTTCTGCTAAAGATACAAACGGCTGAAAAATCGGGTAAATTGATAGCAGCGACGGTAAAAATGGCTGTTGTAGCTCTGTTTGTGTTTTTTATTCTCTTGTTTGTGAGTATCATGGGGGGCTACTATTTTGCGGAGGTCACCGGGAGTACGTTTTATGGGTTCAGTATTATTGCCGGAATCTATGTTTTTCTTTTACTGCTTTATTTGGTGCTTGACAAACAGGTTATTTCCAAACGGATTGTAAACACCGTTGTGAAAATATTTTTTGAACGTTCTGCTGCTGAAACCGATTTAAACAACGAAGACGATGAGTAAACGAAACGTGAATATTACTTCTGTTGATGATCTGCAGATAGAAGAACGAAGAGTTCGTAAACGTTTGAAAAAACAGGAAGCTGAACTTATGGGCAGAGTGAAACAATTACCCGAGGAAGTGGTGACAGTGGCTGCTGTTAAATTGATTTCCGGGGTAATGCAGGGCGGCGTTCTTAAAACGATTGTTTCAGTTGCCAAAAAAGTGGGCAAAAATGTGTTCTCGGCCCTTATGAAAGACACCGAATAAGCCTGAATACCAGATTTCAAGCAGTTTTAGCATAATTTATTAGTCAAAAAGCCCCTATTTCTGGGCAAAATTATTTGCCATTTAAAAAATAATGTAGTTATTTGTTAAACAAACTAAATTGATTATGACAGGTACTTTAGATATACACATAGAGAAAATTAAGCAAAGCCGCGTTTCGGAATACGACATAAACAATGTGCCTTTTGGCAAGTGTTTCAGCGACCATATGTTTGTGGCGGAGTATTCGGACGGTAAGTGGCAAAAGGCCTACATCATGCCTTATGGCGATGTAAACATGAGTTATGCCATGAGTGCGCTGCATTACGGACAGGCTATTTTTGAAGGAATGAAGGCTTACAAGAATGACAAGGGAGAAGTTTCCTTGTTTCGTCCTTTAGAGAATTTTAAACGCATGAATAAAAGCGCGGTGCGTATGGCCATGCCCGAAATTCCTGAAGAAATTTACATGAACGGTCTTATGGAGTTGATCCGTTTGGATTCGGCCTGGGTACCTTCCAGCGAGACGGGAAGCCTGTACATTCGTCCTTTTTTAATTGCAACCGATGAGGCTATAGGTGTAAAAATCAGTGATTCTTACAAATTTGTGATCATTACGTGTCCTGCAGGTAAATACTACAGCGAGCCTATTAAAGTGTTGGTGGAAACCAATTATTACCGTGCCGTAAAAGGCGGTGTAGGTTTCGTGAAAGCTGCGGGTAACTATGGAAGAAGTTTGTATCCTACCAAATTGGCGCAGCAAAAAGGCTATCAACAGGTTATTTGGACGGATAGTGAAACCCAACAGTATTTTGAGGAAAGTGGTACCATGAACGTTATGTTTGTGATCGGCGACACCCTGTTAACTCCGGGATTAAGCGATACTATTCTGGATGGGGTTACCCGTAATTCGGTGTTGGCCCTGGCACGTGATTGGGGAATGAAGGTAGAAGAACGAAAAGTGAGTATTAAGGAAGTGTTTGAAGCGATTAACGCCGGCACTTTGAAAGAAGTGTTTGGTTGTGGCACAGCCGCTACCATTGCTCAAATTATAGGAATCGGTTACGGTGGAAAAGACTATGCTCTGCCACCTGTTGCTGAACGTAAGTTCTCTACTAAAGTGGATGAAACCCTGCGTAACATCCGTAAAGGTAAAGTTGAGGACAAAATGCACTGGATGATGAAAGTATCTTAAGTCATTATAACGATCAATTCTTTAAAAGCTGACCTCCGGGTCGGCTTTTAATTTTTATATTAGTAGGGTGAAGCTTCTGAAAGAACATAGTTTATTTGTACTCCTGCTCCTCGCTTGTTTAATCCTGCGCTTTATTCCGCTTTTTGACTACCAGTTTACTTACGACGAGTTAAGTGGAATGGAACGAACGCAGTTTGATTCGTTTGGAGAATTGATGGATAAAGGTGTTAAGATCGACGCCCATCCGGCTTTTGTGCAGGTGCTTATTTATTACCTGGTGAAGTGTTTTGGGTATGTGACCTGGATTATCAAACTCCCTTTTCTCCTCTTCAGCCTTGGAGCGGTTGTTTATGCTTACGCTTTTGGTCTCAGAAATTTCTCAAAACAATCGGGCTTATTCTCTGCACTTTTTTTAAGCTTCTCACTCATTTTTGTTTTTTATGCACCTATCGCACGCATGTACATCTCAGGTGTTTTTTTTAGCGTGGCGCTTTTGTATTATTTCTTCAGGATTTTTTTTCAAGACAAAACCAAATGGTCCGATTATTTTTTTCTGGGACTTTTTGCTTTGCTTTCCGCGTTAAATCAACACATCAATGCCTTGTTCGCTTTTACGGTCTGCGCGTCGGGACTATTATTTCTCAAAAAAGATAATTATAGACCATATTTTTTAACGTGTTTGCTGGTGATTCTGGCTTATCTGCCACATTTGAAAATCACCCTGTATCAGCTGGGAGTGGGGGGTATTGGCCGGGAACAAGGCGGCTGGCTGGAAGCTCCTGAATTTTCGGTACTGTGGTCTTTCCTCAAAGTTTTGTTCGGAACCGGAAAAAGTTATGTGGTTCTTTTTTTGAGTCTTTTTGTGGCGATAAGCCTCAAAGGGCAGCTAATTCCGGGTAAAAAACAAGTGTATTTGTTGTCCTTGTTCCTACTCAATTTTTTAGTGGTGTATTTCTATTCTGTATTTCGGTTTCCGGTGTTTCAGTTTTCGGTGATGCTTTTTGCCTCCGCAGCTCTTGTTCTTTTTGTCGGCTCCTTGCTCCACTTTGATAATCCCCGTTTTTTCTATTCCGTGTTTTTTATTGTGCTTGCTACACTGGTCTACAAATCTTATTTCAAAAAAGATTATTTCCATCAGTCTGTGAAAACCGTATTTGAATATCAGTTTGAGCGCACCCATCATTACAAGAAATTGTATGGTGACAAAAATGTGTACCCTGTTTTTTTTGATGCCGACAACATCATGAAACGTATTTATTTTGAAAAGTACAAAACCCGTTTCGGGTGCAAAATCTCATCCGATTCCATCATCGCCAATATGGAAGCCGTTCATTTTAAACGTCTGGATAACTCGGGTAAAGAGGAGGAAGTTTCCTCCATTAGATTGTTCTCTGAATTTGTTGCTAATTTAAAGTGTGATTACATTGTGCTGAGCTCGGCCATGCCCTTGCATCAGGCAATAACGCGACAGTACTTTCCATACCTTCTCGAAAACACACAAACCCAGGGAATAAATTTTAAATTGTATTCGCGCAAAAGGGAAGATGCCGGAAAAGTGGTGGAAGATGATAAAATAAATTATGTTTCTACAATTTCAGGGCCGGGTGTTTTTGAATACCCTAAAAAACAAGGACTCATAAAAATTAAAAGCGGAGAAGTAATGCCTGTTGATTCTTTAAACGAATTTCCTTTTGATGCCAAAGCGTCCTTAAACACGATTTTCGCTAAAGAAGGCGAGGTACTGTTAGTAGAGAGTAAAGTAAAGTTGACCCAATTAAAAAGTCAGGTGGAGATTTGTTTAGCGGTAACGGATAAAAGCACAAATGCATCCTTAGGATACAATGCAAAAGCAGCTTCAGATTTTGTGGCTGTGGCCGATTCCGGTATTACACTGTACTCGGAGTATTTTAACGGAACCAGTTTTTTAAAAGTAAAAGACAAGGCCCTTTTAAATTGTTATTTCTGGAATAAGGGAAAAGAAAACTTTGCGATCCGGGATTTCAAAATAAGCAGCATAGATTATTGGCCTCAAAAATGGCACTTCTGGGATTGATCAGTGAAGCGCCACTTTTTGTTTCTTTTTCTTTGTTTCCCGGGGTTTTAATTCCACCAGGCTTCCTTTTGTCTCTCCAAAATGACGGCCCCATTTGGCAACGGCCTCCAGAATGGGAATCAGACTTTTTCCAAACTCAGTCATCGAGTACTCCACCCGCAACGGCACTTCGGCAAATACCTCACGTTTTATCAAACCGTCTTCTTCGAGACTTTTTAATTGAATGCTCAACATCTTTTCTGTAATGTCCGGGATTTGTTTTTTTAATTCACCAAAACGCAGGGTTTTGTTGCGGAGGTACCACAATACCACGGTTTTCCACTTACCGCCAATAAAATTCATGGTGACATCCATCGCACAGTGATAAGAAACAGGACCTATTTTATAAATGTATTCTTTGCCGTTGATAATCATAAAAAGTAAACTTTGAAAAACAAAGATAAGAACTATAAATAGAATGGTTACTATAGTAATGATAGTGTATTGCCAATTGAAAAAATGCCGTGTTTGAAACAAAGACAGCGAGCCTTGATCTTAGTTCATGTTGTCGGATAAATCCTTCGTCATTAAATAATGTTGAATGATCCCCCAGAGTAAAAAGGAGGGCTCTTTAACGGTATAGCCATTGGATTCATAGAATTGAACGGCGTTTTCCCTGGCCTGTAATTCTATTTTATGGAGTTGAAGTGTGATGGCTTTTTGTTCGAGAAACTGAAGCACTAATTTTCCCAGGCCTTTTCCCTGATACTGTTTATCAACGGCCATGTAGCGCACCTGACCGGTTTTCCCCTCATTTTCCTGCAAACGTCCACAGGCAATGACTTTGCCATTCGCATCGCTTATAAAGGCGTTTACACTGGTTTCTTCCAGTGCATCACGGGCAGTGTCGATGGGTTGCTGCCAGGGTTCGCGTAAAATAGTGTAACGCAACGCAATAATCGCATCCAGTTCAGCAGGTGTTTGAGCTTCTTTTACTTCAAACATTAGTCTATAAATTTAAAGGCAATGCTTGAAACGGTTGTAAATTGCTTTTTACCGGAGGAGATCTTTCTCAACATTTCTTTTGCTTCGGGTAACTCAAATACCTCCTTCAAATTACGGATCTTGCCAATTGGAATTTCCTTTTCAAGACACAATTGAAACAGGTCTTTGAAGTTAAATTGTTTTACGTAACTATATAACACTGTATAAAGTTGTGTCCGGTTATTCACCCTCAAATGGTTGTTGGCGTATTTGGAGTCGTTTGCCAGACTGGCATATTGAATCAATTCGCACAGATGTTTAAATTGTTTGTTGCTGCCAATGGCAAAGGTTACCAGTTGATTGTCTTTGGTTTCAAACAACTCTCCGTAAGGGGCTATATTAGGATGGATGCTGCCCGTAGGTTTGGGCAGGTTATTTCCAATGAGCCAGTTGGTTGCCTGATTAGCAAGCGATGCCACAGCACTGTCGAACAAAGAAACTGAAATATGAGATCCTTTTTGAGTCTGATGCCGTTTTAAAAGAGCAATAAGAATAGCTTCTTTTAATTGATGTCCTGCCAGTAAATCAATTAAAGCCACGGGCATTTTTAAGGGCTGGCTGTTGTGTTCTCCGTTCATGGACATAAAACCACTTTCAGCCTGCAGAATCAGATCATAAGCAGAGCGCGGTGAATTGTATCCAAATCCATTGATCGAAGCGTAAATCAAATGAGGGTTGAGTTGGGCCAGGGTGGCATAATCTACTTTTAATTTTTCGTTGTCACCTGCCTTGTAATTGGTAATGATAATATCCGCCTCTTTTACCAGTGCGTAAAGTTTCTGGAGCTGAGAAGGAATTGTAATATCCAGTTCTAAAAATTCTTTCAGAGCATTCACGCTCCAGAAATAGGCACTTGTTTTTTCCTTGGGGTCTTCTGTCTTTAATTTCCAGCTGCGGGTCACATCTCCGTTCGTTTTAGGATTCTCTACCTTCACCACTGTGGCGCCGAGTTCAGCAAAAAAATACCCAACACTGGGCCCGGCCAGAACGCCCGCCAATTCAATTACTTTTAGATCTTTAAAAAGACTGTTCACGGATCAAATAAAATATAGTTTCAGTTAATAATTATGAGCTTTTTTTGGGCGAAAGCGGTTTTGTTTTTTATTTCAAGAATATACAAGCCCGGCAATTGATCGGTTAAATTAAGTTCAAAATCGTGACTCCTGGGGGTAATGTCAAAGTCTACATACTGTCCGTAGCTATTGACCACTCTGATGTTTTGAGTTTCAATATCTCCTTTTTTGTTTTTTAAAATGAAAATACCCTTTCCCGGGTTGGGATAAATGCTAAAGTTCTCGCTCTGTGAGATTTCATCGATGCCAACATACACC
>CAZMHW010000221.1:0-6423 GCA_964566105.1 uncultured Akkermansia sp. | reverse complement strand
ATTTAATGTGAAAGGACAGCATCCTTTTGACGTGGGAACCTTGCTGGACAAATACGGAATTGCGGTAAGAACAGGACATCACTGCACGCAGCCTCTGATGAAATGCCTGAATGTACCTGGAACCGTTCGCGTCTCCTTCGCAGTGTACAACACAAAACAGGAAATTGATTTTTTTATAGAAAAGTTGAAAAGAGTGATTAAAATGCTGAAATAAGTCTTAAGAGTTAAGTCGAAAGATATTAGTCAAAGAAGGAAAAAAATGACATCGTTTAAGAGTTTTGAAGAAATAATTGCATGGCAGAAAGCTAGAATTTTGACAAAGGAAATATATGTGATTTCCAATAAGAACTCTTTTGAAAAGGACTTTTCGCTTAAAGACCAAATAAGAAGATCAGCAGTCTCAGTAATGGCGAATATTGCCGAGGGTTATGATAGAAGAGGAGATAAGGAGTTTATTCGTTTTCTTAATATTGCTAAAGGATCATTGGCGGAAGTAAAGTCTCATTTGTTCGTTGCCTCTGATGTTGGTTATATTGATAATAAAGTATTGAACACATTGATAAGTAATATTGATGAAATAGGCAAATTAATAAGCGGTTTAATTAAATATCTGAAAGAAGATTAACGAATCTACCGACTACTGACAAAAGACCAAAGACTACTGACAAAAGACCAAAGACTGATGACCAACGACCAAAGACTGATGACCAACGACTAACGATCAAAGACTAACGACCAAAGACTAACGACCAAAGACTAATGACTATACAGGAAATAGAGCAAGAAATAATAGATGAATTCGAGTTTTTCGGTGAGGACTGGGAACAAAAGTACGAACACCTGATCGACCTGGGGAAATCTTTACCCTTAATCGATCCGGCACTTAAAACGGAGGATCGTATTATTCAGGGATGCCAGAGTCGCGTTTGGCTGAACGCTGAAGAAAAGGATGGAAAAATGGTTTTTACAGCGGATAGCGATGCCATTATCACCAAAGGCATGGTGGCATTAATGGTAAGGGTATTGTCGAATCAAAAGCCGGAAGAAATAGTTAAAGCCGATATGGCTTTTGTAGATAAGATAGGATTGAAGGAGCATTTAAGTCCAACCCGGGCAAACGGCCTGGTGAGTATGATCAACCAAATGAAAAAAGAAGCATTAAAACGTATTTAAAATGGCAGCAATAATCATAACCAAAAACACCGAATTGATGCAAAGGGTTATTGACGAGATCAAAACCTGTTTCGATCCGGAGATCCCTGTCGACATCTGGGAACTGGGTTTAATCTACGAATTGAACCTCGACGATGACAATAATCTGAATGTGGCGATGACCCTTACATCGCCCAACTGCCCGGTTGCCGAAAGTTTACCGGCTGAGGTGGAAAACAAACTTAAATTGGTTGCAGGTATTAAATCCGCCAACTTAAAACTCACCTTTGAACCCTCCTGGGAAAAAGAGATGATGAGCGAAGTGGCTCAATTGGAACTGGGTTTTATGTGATTTTTGTCACTACCAGGCCAAAAACCAGCTGCTTAAAATTTAGTATATTTGTATAATAATTTACAATGGCAAAAGACACAACAATACGCTGTTCGCTGTGCGGAAGGGATAAAAAAGAGTCCAAGATTCTTATTGCGGGAATTAACGGTCATGTATGCGATAATTGCGTAACTCAGGCATATAGTATTATTAAAGAAGAAACGGTTGGCGAACAAAAACAACAAGTTCAGCATGCCATTAATTTGTTGAAGCCAAAGACCATCAAGGAAAAACTGGATGAATACGTCATTGGTCAGGACGACGCGAAAAAAGTGCTGAGCGTGGCGGTTTATAATCACTTTAAACGGATCGCTCACGTTACTAAAAATAATAAAGAGGAAGTAGAGATTGACAAATCCAACCTTATTCTGGTGGGAGAAACCGGTACGGGAAAAACTTTACTCGCACGCACCATTGCTTCTATGCTGAACGTGCCATTTTGTATTGCGGATGCAACAGTACTTACTGAAGCAGGTTACGTGGGAGAGGATGTGGAGAGTATTCTCACGCGTTTATTGCAGGCTGCCGATTACGATGTAGCGGCAGCTGAAAAAGGAATTGTGTTTATTGATGAGGTAGATAAGATAGCGCGTAAAAGCGACAATCCATCCATTACCCGGGATGTAAGCGGTGAAGGGGTACAACAAGCCATGCTCAAATTACTGGAAGGTACTGTGGTGAATGTACCGCCGCAAGGTGGACGTAAACATCCGGATGCTAAAATGATCCAGGTAAACACCAAAAATATTTTATTTATTTGCGGCGGTGCTTTCGATGGCATTGAAAAGAAAATAGCTAAACGTTTAAACACAGCTGCTGTGGGTTATTCGTCAAGCGTAGAGGAACTGGAGATCGATAAAGCTAACCTGTTACAATACATTTCCCCACAGGATTTAAAGTCCTTCGGTTTAATTCCTGAACTGATAGGTCGTTTACCTGTACTTACCTATTTAAAACCATTAGATAGAAGCGCGCTCCGTCAAATTCTGACTGACCCTAAAAACGCACTCATCAAACAATACAAACAATTGTTTAAGATGGAAGGTACCAAGCTGGAAATAGAGGACGATGTTTTGAATCTGATCGTTGACAAAGCCATTGAGTTTAAACTCGGTGCCCGCGGTTTACGTGGTATTTGTGAAGCGATTATGACAGACATCATGTACACACTGCCAAGTGAGGAAAAGCCGGTAAAACAGTTTACGGTCACTCTCGACTACGCTCTGGAGAAGTTGAAAAACGCCCGGTTAAACCAGTTAAAGGTTGCTTAATCTCTTCTAGATTATTTTTAAAAGTTCACTTTTTATTTCCCTGCTGTAAGCTCCAAACAGGTCGTGTTCTATGGCAGGGAAAGATTCCTTATCGTACGTTTTAAAAACACGCTGCTCTTTCAGATAATGAATCTGACTACAGATGGTTAAGAGTGGTTCCAGAATGTGTGAAGATACCAGTACTGTTTTTCCTCTTTCGTTCAGAATGCCAATGATCACTTCGAGAATTTTGTTGGTTTCCAGATCCAGCCCGTTAAAGGGTTCATCCAAAATATAAATGTGTTTATCCTGTTTAATCTGACTTTGTAACAACAGTTTTTTCTTCATTCCGGTTGAAAATTCTTCCATAAATCCGTCGAGCGGAAATTTGAATAACTGCGCCAGTTTTTCTTCATTGTAGTCCGCGCTGCTCATTGGAAACACACTGAGAAATTCTCTTGCCGTTAATTTTGGATAAAAGAAGAGGTCAGTGTCCATAAAAGCAATATCACTTCTTAAAACAGCGCGTTCGTCATAAGAAAATACAGCGCCCGGACTTTTAATAAACCCAGCTACGAGATTAAAAAAGGTAGTTTTCCCGGCACCATTCAATCCCACAATGCCATAGGTTTTTCCTTTTTCAAAGGAAAGGTCTACATCTTGTAAAATGAGCGTGTCTTTGTATTTGAAAGATGAAATTTTAGCTCGTAACATCGGTATAATTTTGTAGGTTTTGAATGGCTCTTTTTTTATGCGAGTGGTTTAGAAAAAAGGCCAGTGGCAGTAAAAACGGAATGAGCGCGGCGGCATAAAAGAACAGATAATCGATGTGAAAGGTTAATTGCTGATTGGGTGCATAACCCGCGTATTTAATGTAAACCGAAAAGGATGCCAGCAGCATAAAACCAAACAGAAAACAGGTGTTAAACCAGAGGATGTCCGGATGAAAAGCAGAATTGATGAGTAACAAAGGGATGTTGATCCATAAAAGGACTTTAATAAGGAAGTGGATTTTTTGTTTTAAAAAATCTTCAGCCTCTTTATTACAGGGATTAAGCATGGTCAAAGGTTCGAAGTAACTATAAAAACTTAAAAAGGTGCCATTCATCAAAAACAGGGCCACCGCTGCAAAGAATTTAACGGGACTTAAAAACACCGCCAGTAAAAATAAAATCAACACTAAAAAAAAGTTATTTCTCAAACCAGAGATCCACTCAAACTGGGAAGCAGGAATGTATTTACTGATAAAAAGTAAGGAAGGCCCCCGTGATTTCAGGTCAATAAACACGAGTAAGGTGACGCAAAGATGTAAACACAGAGAGATGAGAAAATGGTGACTCGTGATGAGCCCAATGGACAAACTCAGGGTGAGGAGATTGTAATTGATGCAAATATCTCTCAAAGGATGTTCCAGATAATGTTTTACAAACGAAAGGTCTTTTCGGTTGGAATGGTAGGCATACAAAAGCGACAAGTAGACAACTGAAAGGCCCACAGCATGTAAAGAGGAGTTTTGGGATGCTTCACTGGAAATAAAGAACAGAAGCAGGAATATAGGAATCACCCAATATCCAAGGTCGCGCTTTATTTGTAAATACCTGAGCTTTAGTAATTGCACCCTCAAAGAAAATAAAATTTGGGATAGGCTGTTATTTAAGGATTGTTAAAAGGTATTTTCTGTACATTTATTCCTGCAATTTAGATCTCTCACGAAAGACATTTTCAAAGTATAATTTAAATATAAGACAGACCTATGAGTTTTAAGGAGTATAACTTTACAGTAACCGAACGTTTTATACGTTATGCCAAAATCGACACACAATCAGATCCGGAATCACCTACCTGCCCGAGTACCGAGAAACAAAAAAATCTTTCCCGCGTTCTGGTGGAAGAACTGAAACACATGGGGATTACTGACGCTGAGATGGACGAACATGGTTACGTGTACGCTACCATTGAAAGTAACACGAGTAAAAAAGTGCCCGTGCTGTGTTTTTGCTCGCACGTTGATACTGCTCCGGATTGCACCGGGACAAATGTCAATCCGGTAATTCATAAAAATTACGATGGTAAAGACATAGTGCTTCCCGGTGATACTTCACAGGTGATAAAAGTGGCGGAACATCCCGAATTAAAAAACCAGATTGGAAACGATGTGATTACTACCGATGGCACAACCTTGTTAGGCGCTGACGATAAGGCTGGTGTGGCGGAAATTATGGATGCCGCTCATTATCTGATGAAACACCCGGAATTAAAACACGGGAAGGTGCGTATCTTATTTACACCTGACGAAGAGATCGGAAGAGGCGCGGACAAAGCTAACATCAAAAAACTGGGTGCCGATTTTGGTTACACCCTCGATGGTGGAACCGTGGGCACACTCGAAAATGAGACTTTTAGCGCCGACGGTGTTAGTGTGAAGATTAAAGGGTTCTCCACGCATCCTGGTTATGCTAAAGATAAAATGCAACATGCAATTAAAATTGCGGCGCAAATCATCAATAAACTTCCAAAGGAAAAAACTCCGGAAACTACCGAAAAGAAACAACCCTTTATTCATCCTACCGGAATTAACGGAGGACTGGAGGAAGTTGAAATTAAATTTATCATTCGTGCTTTTGATACCCCAACGCTTCTTTCTCTGGAAGAAGAATTGCGTATGATTGTGATTGATGTTTTGTCTCACTACGACAAATCTTCGTATGAATTTACAGTGACACAACAGTACCGCAATATGAAAGAAGTATTGGATAAGGAACCCAATATCATCAATCACGCCCTCGAAGCTATTAAGCGTGCAGGACTCACACCGGTACTGGATAGTATTCGTGGTGGTACGGATGGGTCTCGTTTTTCTTTTATGGGTTTACCAACTGCCAATATTTTTGCAGGAGAGCATGGTATTCACAGCAAACAAGAGTGGGTGAGTAGTCAGGATATGCAAAAAGCTGTAGAAACAATTGTGAACCTGGTTTCCATCTGGGAAGAAAAAAGCTAAACCGGTTTAATGGTCAGTGCAGAAACCATAAGAAAGATGTCACTTGCTCTCGAGGGAACGGAAGAGCTTCCTCATTTCGAGAAACCTTCTTTTCGGATTAAAAAGAAAATTTTCGCTACCCTGGACCTCAAGAATAACCGGGTCTGTCTGAAATTATCTCTGGTCGATCAATCTGTCTTTTCAGCATTCGACTCATCTGTTATTTACCCGGTACCAAATTCCTGGGGCAAACAGGGCTGGACCTTTGTAGAATTAGCCAAAGTGAGAAAAGACATGCTGAAAGATGCCTTGTCCTGCGCCTACGCGGAAGTTGGTAAAAAAACACAAAAATAAATGGAACCCGGAAAACGAAATTCGCTTAGGAAGTATGCTGTTTCCTTTTTGGCGGGACTTTTCTTTTTTTTATCAGCCTGTAACGGGGAGAAACAAAAGAATACGGAAAAGCGGGAATCTTCGGTGCCAAGGGATTACGTCGCGGTTGGCAAACTCATGGATTCGATAAGTGCGCCTTATGTTATTGATGTGCGCGACGGGCTCAAACGCCTCGTGTTTATTGGCTGTGTGCATGAAAAGGATAGCATGCATCCGCAATTCAAATTAATTGAAGAGGTTTACGCAGACCTTAAACC
>CAZMHW010000220.1:0-6474 GCA_964566105.1 uncultured Akkermansia sp. | reverse complement strand
GCAGAGAACAATGCCCTGCGAAATATGACGGAATATCCTGTGCGCGGCTATATTTTTGACAGGAAAGGAAAATTACTCGTGTACAATTCTCCTTCTTACGATTTGATGATCATTCCACGGGAAACAAAGGGTTGCGATACTCTTTCTCTTTGTGAAGTACTGAATATTACGAAAACGGAATATTTGCGTCGTTTTAAAAAGGCGTGCCAGGCACCCAATTCTCCGCGCAAACAAAGTATTTTCGAAAAACAAATGTCTCCCCAGACTTATGCAGCGCTGCAGGAAAAACTGTACAGGTTTAAGGGGTTTTTCGTGCAAAAAAGAACGGTAAGAAAATATCCCAGACCCATTGCAGCGCATCTCCTGGGATACGTAGGTGAGATCAGTAAAGAAGGAGCGGAGAAGAATCCATATTACAAAGAGGGTGATTATATTGGTATTACGGGTATGGAGAAGAGTTATGAGGAAGCGCTTCGTGGAAGAAAGGGAGTACAAAAAGTAATTACAGACGTTCATAATAAAACAATTGGTCGTTATGCAGAGGGGAAGTATGATACGGCTGCGATATCGGGAAAACCACTTTACTGTACAATAGACATGGACCTTCAGGAATACGGTGAACGTTTAATGAGGGGTAAAAAGGGCGCCATTGTAGCCATTGAGCCCTCTACCGGCGAAATTCTTTGTTTGATTTCGGCACCGGCGTATGATCCGAATTTGTTAGTTGGGGGTAAAGAAAGGTCGAAAAATTTCACCATGTTATATTACGATAGCCTGAATCGTCCCCTCTTTAACCGGGCGCTCACGGCTATGTATCCACCAGGTTCGGTATTTAAACTTATTGACGCACTTATTGCGCAGAATGACGGGTTGATTCACCGTTCAACGAGTTATCCTTGTCACCAGGGATACCCTCCCATGGGAAACAAACCCAAATGCCATCCTCACGGAGGTGTTGATTTAGTGGGGTCGGTAGCACAATCCTGCAATTCTTATTACAGTTATGTATTTAGAGAAATTGTGGATCAGAAAAAATTCCCAAAATTTATTGACGGTTATATTCATTGGCGGGATATGGTAATTACCTTTGGTCCGGGGACTCGCCTTGGAACCGATTTGCCTTTTGACAAACCTGGCAACGTACCTTCTCCTAAATATTACGACAGAGTTTTTGGTAAAAATTCGTGGAGGAGTAACACCATTGTTTCTTTGGGGATTGGTCAGGCTGAGTTAACTTTAGTGCCTTTGCAGATGGCGAATGTTGTGGCTACGATTGCAAACCGCGGTTATTATTATACTCCTCATTGTGTGAAGGGGGTAGGTAATGAGAAACAAATCGACGAGCGATTTAAAGTAAAACATCTGGTTGGTGTTCAAAATCCGGAATACTACCTAAATGTGATTGATGGTATGCAAATGTGCCTGGATGCCGGTACAGGCTATGGTTCCAGAGTTAAGGATATTGTGATTTGTGGTAAAACGGGTACAGCGCAAAATCCACATGGAAAAGATCACGCTGTTTTTTTGGCTTTTGCTCCAAGAGAAAATCCTCAGATTGCTATTGCCTGTATTGTTGAGAATGCCGGATTTGGTGGCACCTGGAGTGCTCCGATTGTTACTTTAATGATTGAAAAATATTTAAAGGGTAAAACGGACAGGCTCGATATGGAAAAACGGATGATGGATGCCAATATTATAGATGGAAAAAATCTGATAGCTGAAAAGAAACATTAGACTTCATGGGACGTAACGACAATAATATATTTTATGGTGTTGACCGCATAACAGTGGTGACCTATATTTTATTGGTGTTTATGGGCTGGTTAAATATTTATGCAGCCGTGTTTAATGAAGATCATCAGAATATTTTTGACACTACTCAGAAGTATGGTAAACAGTTGATTTGGATTTCGGGAGCCGCTATTATCGCCTTTAGCATCCTGCTTATTGACGCGAATTTTTATACAGCGTTTGCTTATGTTTTTTATGGGGTTTTCATTTTGGCGAACATTGTTGTGGTTTTTGTGGGGCGGGAGGTTAAGGGAAGTCACTCCTGGTTTATTATTGGTGATTTCAGAATTCAACCGGCTGAGTTTATGAAGTTTGCTACAAATCTGGCACTGGCTAAGTTTTTAAGTAATCAAAATATCATTGTGAATCAGCAATTCAGGCTAAAACTCAGAGATCTTATAAAAAACTATCGCAACACCATCATAGCGCTCACTTTTATTTTTGTACCGCTTATCCTGATTAAAATATTACAGGATGAAACAGGGTTGGCAATCGTTTTTATCGCCTTCATTATTGTGCTATACCGGGAAGGGTTAAGTGTTAATTTTTTGATCTTTGGATTACTTGCCGCCGTGCTTTTTGTGTTGGCGCTTATTGTTACACAGATCTCCAGCCTTTTGATCACCCTGGCCATTATTGCTGCTTCTGCTTTTTTATTTATTAAAAGAAGTAAAAAGAATCTGATTTTGGTTGCTCTGGTATACATGGCAGCCGGTGGAGTAGTCTTAGGAACGAATTATGTATACAATCATCTCGAGCCGCATCAAAAAGTAAGGATAGATGTGTTGCTTGGGCGTGGAACTGTGGATCTTAAAAAAGAGGGATATAATGTGAACCAGGCTAAGATTGCGATTGGTAGTGGTGGTTTTCTCGGGAAGGGTTATTTACAGGGAACACAGACAAAGTACGATTTTGTTCCGGAACAGGATACGGATTTTATTTTTTGTACGGTGGGTGAAGAATGGGGTTTTGTGGGAAGTACCCTTGTTATTTTTCTTGAACTTTTCCTGATTCTTAGGGTCATCTTTCTTGCTGAACGTCAACGCTCTGATTATAGCAGGATCTACGGCTATGGCGTGGCTGCCATCCTGTTTTTCCACTTAGCTGTAAATGTTGGGATGACTATTGGGTTAATGCCGGTTATCGGAATTCCATTGCCGTTTTTTAGTTATGGAGGCTCATCTCTTTGGTCTTTTACAATCTTGCTATTTATTTTTATTAAGCTGGACTCTAACAGGTTATTAATCCTGAGGTAAAAGATCTTTTTTCTTTTTTACACGTTTGAGAGTGAGATCAAATCCAAATATGATTTGTGTTGGCCGGGCTTTGACCGAGAGAACTTTTGTTTCCTCTCCTACCAAAGTTTTGCTCAATACATAGTCGTACGCAACTATGGGAGAGGCCGTGTGCACCAGTTTTATATTGAACTTTTGCTCACGTTTGAAGAGTTTAAAAGGTATCGATAAACCGAGTGAAAATCCTGTCTGCCAATTGGTTTGGGAATACCCTTTTTCTATTTCACTGTTCCCGTAAGCAAAATATCCACCCTGGCCATAAAGTTTCTGAGAGATGGAGATGGAAGAATGAGTTGTTTTATTGACGAAGAGACCGACTCTCAACAAAGAAAATTTGTTGAGTTTCATCAAAACATCCAAATCCAGGCCAAGTAAATTCTGACTTACATGAACAAGATGTGCGTCACTCATTTCTGAATGATAGTCGACGAACTGAAGGTGCAAACCTGGGCAAAAACGCAAAATCTGTGATTTGTTACTTATGGAATAATTAAGTCCAAGCACCTGTGTATTATCAAGGTGTCTGTTCAAAGATTTGTCGTTAAAAAAATAACTGACACCATAACCAAAAGTAACATTGAAGTGATTATTGACCTGTGCGTTTAAATGGTACGCAAATACTAGAAAACCTCCGATAAAAAACCGTTTCATGTGATAAAAAATAACGACACAGTTGTTGTTTTAGTATTTACGTTTTGTTAACAAAATGACTGATTAGCGGAGCCAATATATCAACCGGGGCCGATTCGATAGGATGCTTGGTTCCTGGTAATATGTAAAAAGACGCATGAGGAAGTGTTTCAAAGACCATACGCGTTTCGTTCAGGCTCACCATTTGATCTCTGTCTCCACGGCCAATGAGCACGGGAGTATGAATGGCTTTAAGACTCTCGAAGTTCAAAAAATCTTTATCGCTTATTTCCTGCATTAACGTTCCGGTTTTTTCCAAAAGTTGAGTCCAGTCAGTACCATGTTTTGTTCCAAGGAGCTTTGCAAACGCCGGAACTTTTTGTTTTAGAAAGGCAGGATCGAGTGATTTTAATTCTTTAGCAAGAGATTCTTTGCTCCAATCGAATTTGGTACCCAGGGTAATAGTTTTTTTGAGAAGTGAGGGATCTTGCAGGGCAGTAAAAAGCGCAACGTATCCACCCATGCTGTAGCCGAACACACAGGGTTCATGAATCTTGTTATTCAGGATAAAGTCTTTGAGTTCACGGGAAAACCGTTCAATGCCAAAATCAGTGACGGAAGGCTCGTTACCATGACCTGAAAAGGTAAAAGAGTAAGTGCTAAACCCTTGTTGCTTCAACGCTTCAGAAAGTGAACGGATATCTTGAGAAGTGCCAAGCGCACCGTGAAGTAGAACGATGTTTTTCATAAACAATAATAACAATTTTAAATCAGGCCAAATACCCCTAAATTTTGATTATTTCACACAAAGGATAGCGCCTTTTTGCTATTTTTACCCTTTAAATTCTTTTGTGCAAAAATCAGGTAAGTATATTAAATGGTTATGGATTCTTTTAATGGGTCCTCTTGTGTGTTTGTTTTTATTAGTCACTCTGGTTGGAGTAGGTGCCTTTGGTTCTCTCCCCAAAGTGGATGAACTCTTAAATCCTAAAAACAGTCTTGCGACTATTGTTTATAGCGGAGATTTAAAAATACTGGGGAAATACTACAGCGAAAACAGGGTAAATGTCAATTTTCATCAACTGGATAAGGACATTGTCAATGCATTAATAGCCACTGAGGATGCGCGCTTTTATGAACATAGTGGGGTGGATGGCAAGGCGCTTCTTCGTTCTTTTTTCTCGGGAGGAGGAAAAGGCGGAGGAAGTACGATTACACAGCAGCTCGCAAAGATGATGTTTCCACGCGAGAAGTTAAGTAAGCCGGAGCTTCTAATCCGCAAAGTAAAAGAGTGGATTATCGCCACACGTTTAGAGCGTTTGTACACCAAAGAAGAAATTCTTTCTCTTTACCTGAATAAATTTGATTTTTTAAATCTCGCGGTGGGGGTCAAATCGGCAGCCCAGATTTACTTTAACAGAAGCCAGGATAGTTTAAAAATTGAGCAAGCTGCTATGCTCGTTGGGATGGCTAAAAATCCGGCTTTTTTTAATCCTATTCGCTTTGAAGAGCGTACTAAGCAGCGACGCAATGTAGTACTGAACCAAATGGTAAAATACAATTACCTGAGCAAAGAAAAATACGACAGCTTAAAAGTGTTGCCTTTAGGGCTTTCTTTTAGACCTGAAAATCACAACGATGGACTGGCAACTTATTTTAGGGAGTATTTGCGCGATAATTTTCTCGACGCCTGGTGTAAAAAACACATCAACCCTGAAACCAATAAACCCTACAATATTTACAAAGACGGTTTAAGAATATATACAACACTTGATTCGCGCATGCAGCAATATGCTGAGGAAGCAGTGAATGAGCACATGCATGATCTGCAGATTATTTTCAGCAAAGAATGCCTGAATAAACGAAATGCTCCTTTCGCCTGGAATGTATCTAAAAAGGAAATTGATGACATTATGGATGCTTCTATCAAAAGAAGTAATCGTTACCGTGAATTAAAAGAAGACGGACTTTCGCATGCGGACATAGTAAAAACATTTTACAAAGCCGTACCCATGCGCGTGTATAGTTTACGCGGAGATATTGATACCGTGTTAACCCCGTACGACAGTATCCGCTATTACAAGAGTTTTTTACAAACGGGCTTTATGGCCATGGAACCACAGACGGGCTATGTGAAGGCCTGGGTTGGTGGAATCAATCACAAACATTTTCAGTACGATCACGTAAAAGTAAGTAAACGCCAGGTGGGCTCTACCTTCAAACCTTTTGTCTATGCGCTTGCCATTGAAAACGGACTTTCCCCTTGCTACCAGGTTCCTAATGTAAAAACCTGTATTACTACAGAAACAGGTGAAGACTGGTGTCCTAATAATTCTGACGGCCCAAATGATAAAAATGTCGGCAAAATGATCACTTTGAAAAAGGCCCTGGCGCTTTCCATGAATTATGTAACCGCTTTTGTGATGAAACAATATGGTCCGCATGCCGTGGTGAGTCTTGTTCGAAGACTTGGAATAACGGCCGATATTCCGGAAGTGCCTTCTATTTGTCTTGGGACAGCTGACATCAGTGTGTTTGAGATGGTAGCGGCCAATTCTACTTTTGCGAACAAAGGTACTTACATTCAACCCACATTTATTACACGCATTGAAGACAAGAACGGGAAAGTGCTGGAAGAATTTATACCAAACAGTGACGAGGTTTTTAGTGAAGAAAAAGCTTACGCTATGATTCAGCTAATGCGCGGTGTAGTAGATGGAGGAACTGGCTCCCGCCTGCGCTTTAAGCATAAGCTCTA
>CAZMHW010000219.1:0-6496 GCA_964566105.1 uncultured Akkermansia sp. | reverse complement strand
TTGAATTTTCAGGTTTAAGCAGGGTTGTGCAACGGCCACTGCTGTTAGGTGCTGGTGGTGGCGCGCAGATGCGTCTAGTTTAAGTGTCCGCTGGAAACTCCACAATAATATTACCTTTTGAATCTTTCATAACATGATTGTCCCAAATTATTTTTTCGTCAGGCGGCAGTTTTGAGAGTGTGTTGACAATTGTTTTGGTTATATCTTTGAATTTTTGCGCAGGATTGGTTATCCCGTCTTGTTGCATTTTCAGCCTTGTTTTATAAATTGTTAGAACATGATCTACACTTGAACCACTCAATTTTTTTTCGTTCGTCAAGATAAAGAATGCTATTTTCTGTTCTAAATTCGACCAAACTGTCATAAGAACTTTTGAGTCTTTTGAAGCGTTTTCATATTCATGTCTGCCAAAATTTGTCAGTCGAAATTTTTTACCTCGCCTTTCAACGAGTCCCTCTGAAGTTAGCCAGCCAATTGATGTCTGCAATTCTTTTTGTGTCGGAATCGAATGATTAATTCCGTCCGCGATTGATGAAATACCGGCGAAGTCAGTTGGGTCGGTCTGCGAAGCCAAAGCGACTGATAGGAAGATCCAAGATATTGTCTGTTCGTTTGTCATTGGTCTGACGGAATTGTCCGCCACTTGCACCTAACTACCTTATAGGAGTGATATTATCACCCCAATACAACAAAATACGGTGTATTGGAGCAGGTTTTTACTTTTATGAATTCTGATGTATCCGTCTTTTTTTCTCATATCTTAATCCTTCGGCTCCTCAGTCACAGGTTTCAACTAAGTACTTCGAATTTATTCTTAACTGGTGCCTGAGCGCCACAAAGTCCATAACAACTGCCTTTAGGTGGTTTAAATCGTATTGGGTAAATGTGTGCCGGCTCGGGAGCTAATTTAAACTAAAGAAATAAGAATAAAAATTTTTGCTGGGTTTTGTTAGCTTGGGGGCAAATGTAGGAAGAACGGTGGAGGTAAGGGGAATATGCAGATTCTGCATATAATGTTTGCGGCTCAACGGGTGAAAAATTGTATACAAAAAGAAAAAGGCCACAGAACGTGGCCTTTTGAGTCGATGCTTTTATAGAAAAAAACTTACACACTCTTAAAAATACATCGATATAGGTGGTTTAACGCATGGTAAAATTAAAGCTCCCCATTTTTTCCGTCAAGGTAGTTTTACGCCTATACTCTATGGGTATTTCTACGCTCTTTTGTCGTAGTTCTACGCTGTCTTTTGCCCTTGCAGTCCATTTGCATTTTCTTACCTTAGTCTTACCAAAAAAAATTTACCCATGGCTTCCCTCTTACTTGTTTTTGTGCACGGCTACAGTGTCACCAATTTAGACACCTACGGCGAACTTCCTTTAAGGCTTCAGAACGAAGCGGCCTCCCGTGGTTACGAAGTCAAAATTGAGAACATCTACCTGGGCCGCTACATCAGTTTTAACGACGAGGTGCGGCTCAAAGACGTGTCGCAGGCCCTCGAAACGGCCGTACGCGAACAGATTCCAGCCGGCACACGTTTTATCTGCCTCACACACTCTACCGGCGGACCGGTGGTGCGCAACTGGTGGTCTTTGTTTTATAAAAACAAAAGTAGCGCCTGTCCCATGAGTCACCTCATTATGCTGGCGCCTGCCAACCACGGTTCGGCCCTGGCCCAATTGGGCAAAACCCGCCTCAGCCGTATCAAATCCTGGTTCGACGGGGTAGAGCCCGGACAAAAAATTCTTGATTGGTTAGAGCTGGGCAGCAGCGAAGCCTGGAATTTAAACACCGAATGGATCCGCGAAGGAGCCGCTCATATTTCGCCCAACGGCATTTTTCCTTTTGTACTTACCGGTCAGGACATTGACCGCAAACTCTACGACCACATCAATTCCTATACCGGCGAACTCGGCTCCGACGGGGTGGTGCGGGTAGCCTCGGCCAACCTCAACTCCCATTACATCCAACTCGAACAAAGCAGCCCTGTTCCGGTAAAAGGCAAACTCGCCGCCCCTGAATTTACGATCAGCGAATTTCTCGAAGCGCCACCTTGCGCTTTCCGCATCCTGCGAAACAAAGCACACTCCGGAGATAAAATGGGCATTTTAAAAAGTGTCAGCCGCGAACTCAGCGATACAGATTCAGCCGAAACCGTGCAGGCCATTTTCGATTGTATAGCAGTAAACAGCTCTCAAAGTTACGCGGCCCTTTGCGAACAATTTAAAAAAGAAACGGCCCGTGTTCAGGAAGAAAGTTTAGTGGAAACAGAAAAAAAACTCCTTGGAAAAAACCATTACATCCACGACCGCTACTGCATGGTGCTCTTCCGGCTTATCGACAGTGAAGGTTATCCCATCACCAATTTCGACCTGGTATTAACCTCCGGACCACGCAATGACCCAAATAGTTTACCCACCGGTTTTTTTGCCGACCGGCAGTGCAATAAACTAAACCAGTGTACGGTGACTTACTTTTTTAATTACGACCTCATGAACGGCAGTGCAGCTGTTGTAGCCGACGGTGAAGAATTGCGAAAAGCCAGTCCGGCCATGCCGAGCCTGGGCCTCATTGTTACCCCCCGCCCCGAAGCCGGCTTTATTCGCTACCTTCCCTGCACGATCAATGCTTCCAAAGATCTGCTCGACAAAGCCATCAAACCTAACAGTACAGTGCTGATAGACATTCGTTTAAAACGCGTGATCAGCAAAGAAGTTTTCCGTTTCGAAAAAACAGATGGCACAGATATATCCGGAAGTTTTAAAAACACCAAACCCGGAGATCAGATTGTAGGTTAGATCCGTATAGTTGAGAACCGTTAGTCTGCCAGGAAACCAAATTTACCGGCATTGTAATCTTCAATGGCCTGGCGGATCTCGTCTTCGGTGTTCATCACAAAAGGACCGTAACTCACGTATGGCTCATTCAGAGGTTCACCGCTCAATACCAGTAAAATCGTTTTTTTGGAAGCCTTGAGGTGAATTTCACCGGCTTCGTTTTTAAATTGCACGTAGTGGTTCTCAGCCACCGCTGTGGTTTCATTCACGGTAATACCTCCGTCAATCACCAAAATACCCGTATTAAAATTACCAGGTACAGAAAAGCTCACTTCTCCCTGCGGGTTTAAATGAAAATCGTAAATATGTACCGGGGAAAACGCGTTGGCGATTCCCTTGACACCTTTGTACTCACCGGCCACCACGTGTACCGAACCCATGTTTTTAGGAAGATCGATTTTAGGTTTGTGCGCGTGCAAAATGCTTTGGTATTTTGCCGGCGCCATTTTGTGTTTTTTAGGCAGGTTGATCCAGAGTTGCACCATTTCAAAAGCCCCGCCCTTTTGGTCAAAGGTTTTTTCATGGTATTCTTTATGCAGCACCCCGCCACCGGCAGTCATCCACTGCACGTCTCCCGGATTGATCACGCCGCTGTTACCCGCGCTGTCGTGATGCGCCACACTGCCCTTATATGCAAACGTAATCGTTTCAATGCCCCGGTGCGGATGTACGCCCACCCCTCTTGAAATTTCGGAAGGAGGGAAATTTACCTCGGCATTAAAATCCAATAAAAAGAACGGACTCATGCGCTCCTCAAAACCTCTTCCGTTCGGAAAAAAATTCATCACCTTAAAACCGTCCCCAACCATGTGGGTGTTGGTAGGAGAATACACTCCTTCCACAGCCCTGTACTTGTTGCTGAGTTTTAAGGTCGTATTGACAAGATTTCCAAAGGCGGAAGACACGCCCATAAAAAAAGCACCCAGTGCTCCCTTTTTTATAAAGTCTTTTCTATCCATGAGTTAAAAGTAAAAGAAGTAATCCCCTTTACACAAACTTAATAAATAATTGTGGAAAGCCTTTTGAGAAAAGGGAAATTCGAATTGGAATAAACTTAAAAATCACAAAGCGGTTTTCCAGGATTCGATGGTCGGGAAGTGTCACTTCGAGCGCAGTCGAGAAGTGTTACCTCGAGCGTAGTCGAGAGGTGTCACGTCGAGCGTAGTCGAGACGCATTTTGAGAGCAGTCCAGAAACTAAGACCCTTTGGAACTTTTTTTCAGCACAATGTTTTTGGTACGCTCCAAATTCACCTTGCCCATATCGCTTACCGAAAGATCTTCTTTGTAACGCACGTATCCTTTAGAACGGGTTACCAGTTTATAATTACCCGCAGGCAAAGCCATCACATACCTTCCTGTTTTGGAATGCGGCACAAAGGTGTACTCGTAATTCGTGGCGGTATTGGTAACAGTAATATCTATACTGTAAGTTTCAGGTTGATTTTTAGCGATGGTATCGCCCATAAAAAACTGTCCGGTATAAATCACACTCACCGGCTCTGTGTCTTCAAACTTAATGCGGTAAATATCCAGATCACCAAATCCATTCGGACGAAACGCGCTCACATAGGCCAGACGGTTATCCTGTGTCACACAAATACTGCGGTCGTCGTCGGTAGAGTTAATGGGGTATCCGAGGTTTTCGGGTTTACTAAAGGTATTTGTTTTTTGATTCCAGTGCGAACGAAACAAATCGTAGCCACCCATAGAACCTGCGCCATCACTGGCAAAATAAAGTGTCTCCCCATCGTAGGATAAATAAGGTACGTCTTCGTTGTAAGGGGAATTAATGGTTTCAGGAAGTTTTTGCGGCAGGCCCCATTTGCCACTGGGCAGTTTTCTGCTCATATACAAATCACTGTTATCCGTAATTTTTTCGCGGCGCGCAAAAATAAGTGTATTCCCATCTTCACTCACACAGCCACTGGTTTCAATTTTTGCATTGACAGAAGGATCTACAATTCTGGGTTTTGCAAACTCTGTTTGCAAATCTTTGCGCGAAGCAATATAAATGTCACCAAACTTATCAATGTGATCGAGGTAAACATACATCTCCAGGCCATCCGATCTTAAACCTGTTACCTGTTCATCCAGGTTGGTATTTACATTTCGTCCGGCATTCTTAGCGGTGGTCCACTTACCATGCCCATCGAGTGTGCTTACGTAAATATCGCTGCTCCGGTATCCATCCATTTCCACTTTTTTACCTCCCATGTTATCCTTGCGGCGGGAAGTAAATACCAGCAACATTTCATCTTTGTCAATAAAAGGATAATAGTCAGGTTCGCTGCTGTTGATCTCTTTGCCCAAATTCTGAAAGGTGACGTTCGTCGGTTTACGCATCAGCTTCACTGCATTCTCACACTGCTCAATATTCCGTTCTACCTCCGGCGCCCGTTTGGGTTTTATTTCAGAAAATTTTTCAAAAGCCGCAATCGCCTCTTCCATGCGGTTATTTAAGTGATAGGCCTTTCCCAAATTCATCCACACATCTTCCTCGATCTTTGGGTCTTTGGAAGCGGCTTCTAACAACGGAACAGCATCTTCCCTGCTTACACGGGTGTTCAGGTAACATACACCCAGTTTGTATTTCAACCGTGTGTTATCCGGATCTTTTTTTACTTCCGCGGTATACGCCGGTATAGCAGATAAATAGTTGCCGTGGTTAAAATGATCATCGGCTTCTTCTAAGGAAGTAAATTTTGCAGGTTGCGAATACAATGAAAGCTTGCAAATAAGAAGAATGGGTATGAGTACGCGGTTAAATTTCATGTATTAGACTTACTAATATAACTAAAAGCTTAGATAACACATAGCCGCGTCGCCTGAATTATCAACAATTCGATAGTTATTAGTTTTGGGTAGACCGGGACTACTTTTTCTGGGACAATTTAAACAATTCTTCCTTTTCGCTTTTGGTCAAACTGTCGTATCCGCTTTTGGAGATTTTGTCGAGCAGATCGTTCATGATTTGTTCGTCACTTCCTTTTTTGGGTTTTGCCGGAGCTTCTGTGTAAGTAGGATTGTAGCTTGCTACTTTTAATTTACTTTTCCGTTTGAAGCGAAACGAAAAATCAAAAAGATCGGTTCCTTTTTTTAAATAATAGCCATAAATCACACCAAAGAGCGCGCCACCCATGTGCGAGATTTTCCCCCCGGTGTTTACCGACAGATCAATGATGGTGCTCACCCCAAAGGTGAGTAAATAAAAATACTTGTAAGGCATTTCCAGCACACCAAACAAATACACCCGGTAATCCGGAGAATAAATGGCCATTACCGCGCCCACACCCAACACCGAGGCCGAAGCTCCCAACAAAAGGGCGTGCCCGAATGATTCAGGAAAGATCAGGGCCAGAATCAGAACCAGGGCGCCGCCGGAAACGCCACTCATTACATACAGATAAAGCAGTTTTTTCTGCCCCATGATGGTGAAAAAAATCTGGGACATAAAATAAAACAGCACCATGTTCCAAAACAAATGCGCCAGGCCTTCGTGTGTAAACATGTAAGAAAAGAGTGTCCAGAACCTGAATATAAAATCACCGCTGTTTACCGGCATGGCCACAAAAGGCAGTAAGTTTACATGTGACAGATTACCTACCAGGTTCACCGTTAAAAAAACAGCCACATTCAAAATAATGATCTGGGTTAAAACCC
>CAZMHW010000218.1:0-6503 GCA_964566105.1 uncultured Akkermansia sp. | reverse complement strand
TCACCACGCTCTCAGACAACAGTGAAATGTGGGTATACTTTAACGTGCCCGAAGCAGAATACCTGAATTACAAAACCAACGCCACTTCTGAAAATTTATTGAAAGTAAGTTTACTCATGGCCAACAATCAGTTATTCGATCAGTATGGGACTGTAAAAACCATTGAGGCCGACTTTAACAATGAAACCGGCAACATCGCCTTCAGGGCCACATTCCCAAATCCAAACGGCTTATTGCGTCATGGAGAAACCGGCAACATTCAAATGACCATTCCGTTGAAGAAAGCCCTTATCATTCCACAGAAAGCCACCTTCGAAATTCTGGAAAAGAAATACGCCTTTGTGGTAGGCAAGGACAATGTGGTGAGATCGCGTGAAATAACCATTGGTTCTGAGATGCCAGACTTGTATGTCATCAATGGAGGCCTGAACGACCGCGAACGCATACTCCTGGAAGGAATCCGGAAAGTTCAGGACGGGGATAAGATCACTTATGATTACGAAGATCCCAACAGCGTGATTCCGAAACTGAAAGTGTACGTAGAGTAAGTCAAACTTCAATCCAGAAAATTATGTTTAATAAATTCATTCAAAGGCCGGTACTCGCTATCGTCATCTCGCTTGTTATTCTCTTTATGGGCGTGCTGGCAATCAAAACACTACCCACCTCGCAGTTCCCGGAAGTAGCACCACCAGTAGTAATGGTAAGCGCTTCCTATCCAGGAGCCAGTGCCAAATCACTTGCCGAATCGGTAATCATTCCCCTCGAACAATCCATTAACGGTGCCTGGGGCATGCGTTACATGACCTCCGACGCCACAAGTGCCGGAGAGGCCAATATCCAGGTGGTATTTAATCCCGGTACCGATATTAACCAGGCACTTGTTCAGGTATCTAACCGTGTGCAACAGGTAACTAACAGGTTGCCCATACTTGTGCAAAGAGAAGGTGTCATCATTACACCGGTGATTCCAAGTATGCTCATGTATGTGAATTTGTACAGCAAGGACAAAAACGCGAACATGAAATTTTTGTTCAACTATGCCGGTGTAAACATGGTGCCCGAGTTGCAACGGATCAATGGTATTGGTCAGGTGCGCATCTTAGGTAGCCGTCAGTATGCCATGCGTGTGTGGCTAAATCCGGACCGGATGCGGGCATACAGCATATCACCCGACGAAGTAATGGAAGCGTTAAGCGACCAAAGTATTATTGGTAAACCCGGAAGGATCGGGCGCGGTGACAGCAAACAAGCCGAAGCACTGGAATACGTGCTGGCTTATTCAGACCGTTTTAACGATCCGGCACAATACGAAAACGTGATCATCAAAGCCAATCCAAACGGAGAACTTCTGCGGTTGAAAGATGTTGCCAAAGTGGTGTTGGGTAGTGAATACTACGATATTTATTCCAACATGAACGGACACCCCTCAGCAGCAATGGTGATCAAACAAACCTATGGCAGTAATGCCAGTGAGGTAATTGAGAAGGTGAAAGAAAAACTGGAAGTTCTTAAAAAATCTTTTCCTCCCGGAATGGAATACGAGATCAGTTACGACGTTTCCAATTTCCTTGATGCCTCTATAGAAAATGTGATCGATACACTCAGAGACGCCTTTATTCTCGTAGCCCTCGTGGTATTTATTTTTCTCGGCGACTGGCGTTCCACACTGATTCCAACTCTGGCTGTGCCCATATCGTTGGTAGGAGCTTTTGTATTCATGCAGATCTTTGGTCTGACTATTAACATGATTACCCTCTTCGCGCTCGTACTGGCAATTGGTATTGTGGTGGATGATGCGATTGTCGTCGTCGAGGCCGTGCACGCCAAAATGGAGGAGGAACATCTCTCTCCCTACAATGCCGTGCGCAAAGTTATTGGTGAGATCAGCGGCGCGGTAATCGCGATCACTTTACTCATGGTGTCTGTATTTGTGCCGGTATCCTTTATGTCGGGACCAGTAGGTACTTTCTACAGACAGTTTTCCATTACCATGGCCTCTTCCATTGTACTTTCAGGTATTGTGGCCTTAACGGTGACGCCGGTGCTTTGTGCCATGATCTTAAAAAACACGCATGGAAAACCCCGGAAAAAAACCTTGATGAACCGATTTATTGACAGCTTTAACCGGCGATTTGAAAAACTCACGGGAAGGTACGTATGGTTGTTACGCTTGATCGCGCACCGCCGATTGATCACTGTCGGACTCTTCGCACTCTTTTCACTGGGGATCTTTTTTATCAGCAATAACCTGCCTTCCGGATTTATTCCCAGTGAAGATCAGGGCATGCTTTACGCCATTATTCAAACCCCTCCGGGTTCCACCCTTGAAAGAACAAATGACCTGTCAAACAAACTCGTGAAATTAATTCAGGAAGTAGAAGGCATACAATCTGTTTCGTCTATTGCCGGTTACGAAGTGCTTACCGAGGGCAGGGGATCTAATGCAGGAACCTGTTTAATCAACCTGAAACCCTGGTCAAAACGCAAACACACGGTAAGTGAAATCATTTATGAGCTCGAAGAAAAAGCCAAAGCCTTACCAGGCGCAACCATTGAGTTCTTTGATCCGCCGGCTGTTCCGGGCTTTGGTGCCGCGGGAGGTTTTGCTTTACAATTGCTTGACAAAACCAACAGTGGGGATTACAATCAACTTGAAAAAGTAAAAAATGATTTTATGCGTGACCTGGGAAAACGTAAAGAACTCAGTGGTCTCTTTACCTTTTTCAGCGCCAATTACCCACAGTATGAAATTGAGATAGACAACGCGCTGGCCATGCAAAAAGGAGTAAGCATAGGTAATGCAATGAACACCTTGTCCATTTTTGTGGGAAGTACCTATGAGTTGGGTTTTATCAAGTACCAGCGGTTTTTTAAAGTGTTTGTGCAGGCAGCTCCGGAATACCGGAAACTTCCGACTGACATTATGAACCTGTACGTTAAAAGTAAAAGTGGTGAAATGGTTCCTTTCTCTGCTTTTATGAAAATAAAAAAGAAACAAGGAGCCAACGAGATCAACCGTTACAACATGTACAACACTGCCGGTATTCGTGGCGCACCTGCCAAAGGTTATAGCAGTGGCGAGGCCATTAAAGCGGTTCAGGAAGTCGCTAAAAATTTACCGCATGGTTTTGACATTGATTGGGCCGCTCTTTCCTACGATGAAACCCGTAGAGGAAACGAAGCTATTTATATTTTTATCATCGTGCTGGTATTCGTGTACTTTGTCCTCGCGGCGCAATACGAAAGTTTCATCATTCCACTGGCGGTTGTGTTTTCTTTACCTGCCGGAGTTTTCGGATCCTTTCTGTTGATAAAGGGTATGGGACTGGCCAACGATATTTACGCGCAGGTTGGTCTGGTGATGCTCGTCGGTTTACTGGGGAAAAACGCGGTATTGATCGTTGAGTTCGCTGTACAGAAACAACGCGAAGGCGCTACGGTTTTAGAAGCCGCTATTGAAGGAGCTAAAGTACGTTTCAGGCCAATCCTCATGACGTCTTTTGCTTTTATAGCAGGTTTAATTCCGCTGGTGTTTGCGCATGGCGCGGGTGCCCTTGGCAATCGCACCATCGGTTCATCGTCCCTTGGAGGTATGTTATTCGGTACACTTTTCGGAGTGATTATTGTACCGGGTTTATACTACATTTTTGGCTCACTCGCACAAGGACGTAAACTGATAAAAAACGAAGACGATAGTTCGTTGACCGAAGAATTTGTACATAAGATAGACGATTTTCCACAAACTGAAGAAAGTGAAGACCATGCTTAACAAAAAATTAATTAAGAACCTGGGCTTAATACTTATTGCCCTGGTATACAATTCCTGTAAATTACCTTTTATGGGACGCGTCGCGGAGAACAAAACAGTTCCCGCGACCTACAACAGTTCAAAAGACAGTCTCAATACGGCGAAAGTAAAATGGCGGGATTTTTTCAGCGATCCCGATCTGAAAATGCTTATTGATACTGCGCTTAAAAACAATCAGGAACTGAATATTATCCTTCAGGAAATTAACATCGCTAAAAACGAAGTCCGCGCAAAAAAAGGGGCTTACCTGCCCTACCTTGGTGTGGGTGCAGCAGCCGGTGTTGAGAAGGTGGGTCTATACACCAGTCAGGGCGCTAGCGATGCCAGCAATGAGATCATGCCGGGCAAAAAATTTCCCGACCCTTTACCGAACTACCTTGTGGGGGCCACCCTTTCGTGGGAAGTGGATATCTGGAAAAAACTACGGAACTCTAAAAAATCGGCCATCTACAAATACCTCTCAACCGTAGAAGGCAAAAATTTTATGGTAACGCATTTGATCTCCGAGATCGCTACTTCGTATTACGAATTGATGGCCCTGGACAATCAACTGGATATTCTGAGAAAGAACATTGAGATTCAACAAGACGCACTGGAGATTGTGAGGTTGGAAAAAATTGCCGCTAAGGTTACAGAATTGGCTGTGCGCAGGTTTGAAGCAGAGGTGTTAAAAAATCAGAGCCGTCAGTATTACATCATGCAGCAAATAACAGAAACCGAAAACCGGATCAATTTCCTGGTGGGACGTTTTCCTCAGAAGGTAACAAGAAACGCCTCTGCATTTATTTCGCTTACAATGGACACTATTCATGCCGGTATTCCATCTCAGTTGCTGGAAAACAGGACAGATATCCGTCAGGCGGAACGACAATTGGCCGCTGCCAAACTGGATGTAAGAGCTGCTAAAGCGGAATTTTATCCGTCGTTACTTATCAGAGCAGGTGCAGGTTACGGAGCTTTTAATCCAAAGTACCTGATCAACACCCCACAGTCATTACTTTATTCCCTCGCGGGAGAATTGGTAGCTCCCTTAATAAACCGTAATGCCATTAAAGCAAATTACTACTCCGCTAATTCACGGCAGATTCAAGCTGTTTACAATTACGAACGCAGTATTCTGAATGCTTATATTGAAGTGGCGAACCAACTCTCGAACATGAACAACCTGCAGAAAAGTTATGACTTAAAAACGAAACAGGTATTAACACTCACACAATCCATCGACATCTCTACAGGACTTTTTAAATCGGCCCGGGCAGATTACATGGAAGTGTTATTAACACAACGCGACGCTTTGGAATCGAAATTTGAACTGGTAGAAACAAAAAAACAACAACTCAATGCCAGGGTAAGTATTTACAGGGCCTTAGGTGGTGGATGGAATTAGGAGCTCCGGCTACCTGATTCCTAAATAGAGAAAAGCCACGTTAAGTGGCTTTTCTTGTTTATGATAATTTTCTCTCGTTACGAGTCTGTTAACCCAAAACCAATTTTTAAATCGCAGGAGGAATCATTACCAATTTGAATTGTTCAACCCCCGGTTTTTCAGGCATGAGGCCATTTACGGATGTTACAGTAATTTCAATCGTAGAGAGTTCTACAGTAAATGAATATTCCAATCCTTTACTTTTAAAAGGCATGGTTTTCCATTCGCATCCGCACGATGTCCCTGAATATAACATCACAGCCCCACGCTGCAACACGTTGTTGTCTAACGCTTCAATGTGAAATCTGTAAACATAGCTGTTGTAGGTGCTATCTGCTTTCCAGTTACAGGTAGTTGACAGAGCAAGCGTTTTTACATTGGCGTTACCGGTATCACCTTTTTCGCCGGCAGGACCCACTTTTGATTTTTTGCAGGACATCAAGCCAAGACTTAATGTGAGAAGGAGAAGAAAACTAAATGTTGTAAGTGATTTGAAATTTTTCATGGCTGCTAGGATTTTGATATGTGAATTATTTTTAAGTGTTATGATTTACACATAGCTTTACGAACTCTGTGCCACAGATGCACTTAACTAAAAATCAGCAACTTACAAATTAAGACGCCCTGTAAAAGTTCCATAATCAGAACCGATTTCCGTTTTTTGGAATAAATAGAGTTAATTAGGAACCCTTCGAAAAAAAATATCAGCAAAAAAAAGGTAAAATTCTTCTACAGGCCGTTTTCCGGCACAAAAGAATCCGCGGGCTCCAGGTGATGCCCGTATATAATGGAATTCAGTTCAGGCAGTTGATCAATAATTCCGAATTTTTTAAGACGCCAAAAAATAAGGCGCAGATCACTTTCTTCCATTTCTGGTTGGTAAGCATACTCCAGTTCTTTGAACCATGCCTCTGCATCTCCTTTCTTAATATCGTAACGTTGTACAATAAGTTCCGGCGCCCGGGCATTCTTCTTGAGAGCAATGCAACTGGCGTTCACAATCTCTAAAATAATCTTCAGTGTTTTTTCATGCGATTGAATAAAGCGATCATTTCCCGCAATCACAAAACAAGGCCACGGCGTATTGCACTCGCCTATCATTCTGAATTCACCGTTATCCACAAAAGGCTTGGTGGTATATTTTTCCCACATAAACAGTTGAGCTGTATCTTCAGCCAGGGATTTTCGTGCACCGTTCAGATCCTGAACCACTACAAAGTCCTCTGGTTTAACAGGCAACTGATGATTGCTGGCATTTACATAAGC
>CAZMHW010000217.1:3320-6519 GCA_964566105.1 uncultured Akkermansia sp. | reverse complement strand
GGATGAACCTACTACGGGCGTTGATCCGGTGTCAAGAAAAGAATTCTGGGAAATGCTTAAACGTTTGAAGGCACAGGGAATTACCATCATTGTATCTACCCCTTACATGGATGAGGCGACCTTGTGCGACCGGATTGCTCTTATTCAGGAGGGAAAAATCCTTTCCATCAATACGCCTGAAGCCATTACCAGGGCGTATCCGGAGCAACTGTACGCGGTTAAATCCAAAAAAATGTCTCTTTTGCTGGGCGTACTTAAAAATTATGATAACACACTACTTTCTTATGCTTTCGGAGAATACGCGCATGTAACCTTTAAAGAAGGAGCTGTTTCCGAAAAACAAATAGAAGCGTATCGGATTAGTCAGGGAATTGAGGAGGTGGAATTAAAGAAAATAGAAGCGACCATTGAAGATTGTTTTATCAAATTATTAAAAGCCTGAAATGCGCGAACGAGTAATACATACTGAAAAATTAACCAAACGTTTTGGAGATTTTGTGGCAACTAACGAGATCAGCTTTGAAGTGTTTAAAGGAGAGATCTTTGGTTTTCTGGGCGCAAACGGTGCCGGCAAAACAACAGCTATGCGTATGCTCTGTGGTTTATCCATTCCGTCTTCAGGTAAGGCAAGCATAGCCGGATTTGATGTTTACAAACAAACGGAGGAGATCAAAAAGAACATCGGTTACATGAGTCAGAAATTTTCTTTGTACGAAGACCTGACAGTGCTGGAAAATATCCGGTTTTTTGGCGGTATTTATGGGTTAAGTGATAGTGAGCTCAAAGAGAAGGGGGAAGAACTGATTCAGCAATTAGGACTCCAGAAGGAAGCAAAAAAACTGGTAGGTTCTTTACCGTTGGGCTGGAAACAAAAATTATCTTTTTCGGTGGCTGTTCTCCACCAGCCTAAAATAGTGTTTTTAGACGAACCAACGGGTGGGGTGGATCCTGTAACACGCCGTCAGTTTTGGGATTTGATCTACGCGGCGGCAGACAAAGGTGTGACCATTTTTGTAACAACACACTATATGGATGAAGCAGAATACTGTGATCGCCTCTCTATAATGGTAGATGGAAAGATAGAGGCGCTTGACAGTCCGGGCAACTTAAAAAAACAATTCGGTGTCGAATCCATGGACGAAGTGTTTTACAAATTGGCGAGGGGAGCAAAACGAGGAGAATAAAAAGCGAAAGGTCTAAATAAAATTGAAATGAAACAGTTTATCACATTTGTCAAAAAGGAATTTGCGCATGTATTTAGGGACAAGCGGACTCTGTTTATTCTGTTCGGTATGCCGGTGATGCAAATTCTTATTTTTGGTTTTGCTCTGACCAACGAAGTGAAGAATTCGAAGATTCTTATTGTAGACCAGGCCAGGGACTATGCTTCTCAGCAAATCATCGCTAAAATAGAAGCGAGTCATTATTTCGAGATTCAAAAATCAACCTTGAGTCACGATCAGATAGAAGCCGGATTCAGGGAAGGACTGATTAAACTCGCGGTGATCTTCCCCGCGCATTTTAATGAGGACCTCTTACATCAGAACAAAGCACAGATTCAGGTGATTGCGGACGCGACAGATCCAAATACGGCTAACATGCTCACCAACTATGTGTCGGCTATCATCCAGGACTACCAGATGGGCCTGAATACTACGCAATCAGTTCCTTACCAGATAACACCGGAAGTCAGGATGTTATACAACCCACAATTAAAAGGAGCTCATAATTTTGTTCCGGGTGTAATGGCTCTGGTTCTCATGCTTGTGTGTGTAATGATGACGGCCATATCGATTGTGCGTGAAAAAGAAACCGGTACCATGGAGATTTTATTGGTGTCGCCTTTCAAACCGGTGTTGGTTATTCTTTCTAAAGCAGTGCCCTACCTGGTACTTTCTATTGTGAATGTTATTTCTATCCTTTTGTTAAGTGTCTTTGTATTGGATCTCCCTATTAATGGCAGTATTGCGTTGTTGTTCGCGGAGAGTATTTTATTTATCATTACCTGTCTCAGTCTCGGTATTTTCATTTCCATACGCACCAATTCCCAGCAAGTAGCTATGCTTATTTCCTTAATGGGGATGCTGTTGCCAACCATGCTTTTTAGTGGTTTTATGTTTCCCATTGAAAACATGCCACTTCCGCTCCAGGTCATTTCCAACATAGTTCCTGCCAAATGGTATTATATTATTGTGAAATCGATCATGATCAAAGGACTTGGTTTTGCCTCGATCTGGAAAGAAACATTGGTGTTGTTTGGTATGACCTTAGTGTTGTTTGTGGTGAGTTTGAAAAACTTTAAAATACGATTGGCATGAGTAAGAAAAGAACGGGGTATATAAAGAATACTAAAGCGTTATCCGTGTTCAAAAAAAGGAACGCTGATGACACAGATTAAACTGATGCTCACTGATGAAAACTGTCTGTGTAAATCCGCTAAATCCCGGTTATCTGTGTTGAAAAAAAACGCGAATGACATAGGTTGAACCGATGATCGTTGTTGGAAATTATTTATGAAGATTAAACTTTTCAAGCTACAATAGTTGTAATAATGAAGGAGCGTATGAAACGGACAAATGGGAACGAAACTTATTTAAAATAGAATATTTTTGTAATGAAAATGTATAAATAAATTTGATATATGGATTTACTGCATCAGGAACTAACCGAGAAAATACTGAACGCCTTCTATAAAGTTTATAATAAATTGGGCTATGGTTTTCTAGAAAAGGTCTATGAAAATGCACTTGCTATTGAGTTGAATAAAATGGGTTTAAAGTGTGAAAAACAAAAACCAATAGCTGTTTATTACAACGAAATTGAGGTAGGAAACTATTTTGCAGATCTAATCGTGAATAGTTGTGTAATTATAGAACTGAAAGCTGCTGAGAAAATTTCCAAAGAGCATGAATTTCAATTAATAAACTATTTAAAAGCAACTGAGATAGAGGTGGGGCTGTTGTTAAATTTCGGAAAACACCCTGAATTTAAACGTAAAATTTACTCGAGTTAATAACCGAGGTGATTGAATGCAGGAAATAAGGATTAGGGGACCCTTATTGAGTCAGATAAATATCTGAGGAAATCAGTGTTATCTGTGTTCAAAAAAAAGGGAACGCGGATGACACAGATCGAACTGATGACCGCTGATAAAAATTGTCCGTGTACATCCGCTAAATCCGCGTTATCTGTGTTCAAA
>CAZMHW010000217.1:0-3220 GCA_964566105.1 uncultured Akkermansia sp. | reverse complement strand
AAACAGATTGAACTGATGACGCTGATAAAAATTGTCCGTGTACATCCGCTAAATCCGCGTTATCTGTGTTCAAAAAAAGAGAGCGCGGATGAAACAGATTGAACTGATGACGCTGATAAAAATTGTCCGTGTACATCCGCTAAATCAGTGTTATCTGTGTTCAAAAAAAGGAACGCTGATGACACAGATTAAACTGATGCTCACTGATAAAAATTGTCCGTGTAAATCCGCGTTATCTGTGTTCAAAAAAAGGAACGCTGATGAGGTAGAGTTTAATAAATAAGAGAATGAGAACAATAAGATTTTTACTCAGAAAAGAATTCAGTCAGATTTTTCGTAACAGAACGATCCTGGCGCTAATATTGGTCATGCCGATCATGCAGTTAATTATATTGCCGCTGGCGGCTGATTATGAAGTAAAAAATATTAACCTGGCGGTGGTGGACAATGATCACTCTCCCTTCTCACAGAAATTAATTTCTAAAATTACAGCCTCAGGATATTTTAAACTGGTAGGGTATAACTCCTCTTTTAACGAGGCGTACAAATTAATTGAATCAGACGGGGCGGATCTCATTCTAGAAATTCCAAAAAAATTTGAACGCAATTTGATCCGCGACAATCAACAAAAATTGTTTGTAGCTGTAAATGCCATCAATGGTACAAAAGCCAATCTTGGAGGTGCTTATCTTACCACAATAATCCGTAATTATAATTCCGATATTCGGCTGGAATTAAATGTTCCGCCACGCTACAGTCCGCTTTCTACAGTAGAAATTACCTCTTCCAACTGGTTTAACGTTTTATTAAACTACCGGGTGTTTATGGTTCCCGGTATTCTGGCAATTCTGGTTACCATGATCGGAGGTTTTCTTTCTGCGTTGAATATTGTGAAGGAAAAAGAGGTGGGCACCATCGAACAAATTAACGTGACACCAATTAAAAAACATCATTTTATCATGGGTAAACTCATCCCTTTCTGGGTGTTGGGTAATGTGGTGTTTACAGTGGGTTTGCTCGTCTCTTATCTTATCTATGGCATCATTCCGGTCGGGAACCTCATATTATTGTACGGTTTTATCGCGATTTTTTTATTAGCCATACTCGGCTTTGGATTGTTGATCTCGACCTACTGCGAAACACAACAGCAGGCTATGTTCATTATGTTTTTTTTCATGATGATTTTTATTCTCATGGGGGGCTTGTTTACCTCTATTGACAGTATGCCCCTCTGGGCAAAGGTCATAGCCCGCTTAAATCCTGCGAGTTACTTGATTGACGTGATGCGGATGATTATTTTAAAAGGCAGTCATCTGAGGGATGTTTTGCCGCATCTGGGCATTGTGGCTGTGTTTGCTGTCATTCTCAATACCTGGGCGGTTCTTAACTATAAAAAAACAAATTAGTTGTAAAAATTAAGAAAGAGCCTGATATTTAATGAAAATTAAATTGTAACGTCAAGATCTTAACCACCATGAACCCCCGCGCTGGATTCTTTATCTGTAAATTTGTTTTGCCTCTGTTTTTATGTGTTGGATTTAATTTGCGATCCCAGATCTTAAAGCCCCGTTACGACAGCCTTCCGCCTCCTCCTCACAATAAGAACATGTTGTTTTATCTGCAACGGACTCTGGATAAAAACACCGTCATTTACGAACTAAACTATGAGGCCAATGGAGAATTAAATAAAAATAAACCTGTGAAGGTGTATTGGCTCGATTTTGACAATGGCTGGAAAGTCTCACCCCTCACATTCGCTCAAAATATGTTTGCTTACGGTGTGGAGAGTGAACTTGTGAACGAAATGGAGAAAGTATTTAAGATTAACCTGGTCTCTTTTAAAAAAATAAACCTGTATTTAAAGCCAACGGGGAAGGAGAAACGTTACCAGGCACATGTTTCTCTTAATGGAAAGCCTTCTCTGTTGTCAAAAATATTTGTAAAAATTGTGGGGGGCACGTATATAAAACCGGTTGTGTCTTACATCGAACTTATTGGGAAAGATCTGGTGACAGGTGAACTGATACGGGAGAAAATAAAACCCGACTAAACACTTCGAAATGACGTTTTTCTATTTTTTGTCAGCAGTTGGTGGACTGAGAATTCCGTCTTCACGCAGGTCAACAATTTCTGATATAAATGACAGTAACATCTTTTTTTCTTCCTGCGTTACGGGTGTAAAACTATCAGCCACTTTAATAATGGTACTTATAAAATGACATTTGAGGTCAGTGCTCAGGTAATGGGCGTTCGCCTTTATCTCTTTAATGGCCCATTGCATAGCTGTTTTGGCATCCATTCTCTCTTTATTCAGGAGCTGAAAAACAATTTCAGTCTCGTTAAGGTCTTTTGAAAAGCTCTTGCTGAATTCTTTTTTCAAAATTCCTTCAAGTTTCATGCGCTCTTCTACCTGAATTATTCCATCGGACATGGCAACGGCATAACAGGCTTCACCCAGAGCGTAGTAAAGATTTTTTACAGGGTTTTCCATGATGAGGTATTAATTTGTTTATTAGCGTTAGTGTTTAATAGTGCTTAAACAAATATAGTTTTAATTGTAGTGGTTGAGAGAAACTTTTCTGTTAAAAGCCTCTCATTTGTAATCAATTTAAGGATTTTGTCGGTTTTGAAGGAGTTTACAGTTTGGACAGTATTGCTTCCGGAGGCCAATGATGAAAAGGTATTCAGAGTTTGTGACCGTGGAAACCCTTATTTTGACTGAAGTTTCCTGTGTATTTCCTTTCTTTTCTCCTTTAATTAGTGTATATTACAAACTTATAAACTATGAAATGGCAGATGTAACACAAAAAGTGTATCCCCGCTTTGTGCCGAGGGATAAGAGTAAGTTTTTTCCCACATTACAAAAAAGAGTAAGCGATTATTTTAAAGAGAATAATATTTCCAGGAACGCCAATACGGGCATGGTGGTTAAAACCGTTGTTCTGTTGTCGGCCTTTTTTCTTCCCCTGGCGGCTATGGTTATTTTTCACCTCAAACCCTGGGCGGTAATAAGTCTCTACGCCATTATGGGTTTTGCAAAGGCGGGTATAGGCATGTCCATTATGCACGATGCCAATCATGGCGCTTATTCCAAAATTAAAAGTGTAAATACCTGGCTGGGTTATACCCTTAATTTAATGGGCGGTATGGTGTTTAACTGGCGCCTGCAGCACAATGTATTGCACCATACCGCCCATTAAATTAAGGGTATAACCCAGCC
>CAZMHW010000216.1:0-6526 GCA_964566105.1 uncultured Akkermansia sp. | reverse complement strand
ATACAAAGGAACCAAGATCAACATCATTGACACTCCGGGTCACGCCGACTTTGGAGGGGAAGTAGAACGTGTGATGAACATGGCCGATGGTGTTATTTTATTAGTGGATGCTTTTGAAGGGCCAATGCCTCAAACGCGTTTTGTATTGCAAAAAGCGATCGAAGCAGGAAAAAAGGCTTTATTGGTAATTAATAAGGTAGATAAACCAAATTGCCGTCCGGATGAAGTACACGATGGTGTATTTGATTTGTTCTTCAATTTAGGGGCTAACGAAGATCAATTAGATTTCCCTACAGTTTACGGTTCAAGTAAACAAGGTTGGATGGGTCCGGACTGGAAAACACCAACAACTGACATTACGTATTTATTAGATACCATTCTTGCTAAAATCCCAACTGCACCTGAGCGTCAGGGAACTCTGCAAATTCAAATTACCTCCCTGGATTATTCGACTTTTATCGGTCGTATCGCCGTAGGTCGTGTGTTCCGTGGAATTATTAAAGAAAACATGCCGGTAAGCGTTGTAAAACGTGACGGTCGGATTCAAAAATCACGTGTAAAAGAATTATTTGTATTTGATGGTTTAGGAAAAGTAAAAGTTTCTGAAGTTCAAACAGGAGATATTTGTGCGTTTACTGGAATTGAAGGATTTGAGATTGGTGATACTATTGCTGACTTCGACAATCCTGAAGCGATGCCGCAAATGCACATTGACGAGCCTACGATGAGTATGTTATTTACTATTAACAACTCGCCGTTCTTTGGTAAAGATGGTAAATTCGTTACATCACGTCACTTGCGCGATCGTTTGTACAAAGAGCTTGAGAAAAATCTGGCGATGCGTATTGAGGAAACTCCTTCACCGGATTCTTATTTAGTATTTGGTCGTGGTATTCTTCACTTATCCGTATTGATTGAGACGATGCGTCGTGAAGGTTATGAGTTACAATTAGGTCAGCCACAAGTTATCATTAAAGAAATTGATGGTGTGAAACATGAGCCTGTTGAGGTATTAACAGTTGACGTTCCTGAAGAGTCTTCTTCCAGAGTAATTGACTTAGTGAGTCAACGTAAAGGAGATATGTTGGTGATGCAACCAAAAGGAGATTTAATTCACATGGAGTTTGAAATTCCATCACGTGGTATCATCGGTCTTCGTAACAATATTTTAACTGCAACAGCCGGTGAAGCGATTATGGCTCACCGTTTCAAAGCTTACGAGCCTTGGAAAGGAAATATCCCAAGCCGTATTGCCGGGGTGTTGATCAGTAAAGATAAAGGAACTGCTGTTGCTTATTCTATTGATAAATTACAGGATCGTGGTAAGTTCTTTGTTGAAGCAGGTGAAGAAATTTATCCGGGTATGATCATTGGCGAACATATTCGTCCGGATGATTTAGTAGTAAACGTTTGTACAGAAAAACAATTAACCAACATGCGTGCGTCAGGTACGGATGAGAAAATGCGTATTGTTCCAAAAATAAAATTCTCTTTAGAAGAGTCGATGGAATACATTCAACGTGACGAGTACGTGGAGATCACTCCAAACTTCATTCGTCTTCGTAAGATCTATTTAGATGAGAACGAAAGAAAACGTATGTCGAAACAATTAGAAGCGCAATAATAAGCACGCCTCTTTAAATACTTGAAAAGCCCTGATCAAAAGATCGGGGCTTTTTGTTTTGGTACGACTGGATGTGAAAAAATGGCTCTGAAAGAAATTTATCCCGATCCAGTCTAGAACGGACGACCCGATTTTTTGTGGATTTTATCCTGAGCGTGAGTCGAAGGATTTTGATCAAGCAAAAAGTAAAGACGATTTTAAATTGCGATTTTTCAAGTATGGAAGTGGTAAATGCTTTTGCTTTAAATACCGGAAAATTTAATGAGCATAACGATTACTACTATTAATGGGGAAAACAAACTGCTAAAACTCCGACCTTCGAAAAATGACTTAGTAAATCAAGGGACATTTTGCGCGTTGGGTTTGTGCTAAGCAAACGCAGCGGGCGTAAATCAATAATAGTATTTAGCACCCGTTGCCGCACGCCTTGTTTGCGGGGCAAAATGGACTGTAGATTTACAAGGCATTTTTCGGGAGTCTTGATTTTTTTTACTTTTTGATCAAGCAAAAAGTAAAAACTATTTTAAATTGCGATTTTCAAACCTGAAAAGGCTCAACGCTTTTAGTTTTAAATTAATTCATAAACCGCTTCTCAATCACTTTATAAACAAATTCCAACTCTTCCTCCAGAATCACATAGGGCGGCATAATGTAAAGCGTATTCCCGAGCGGTCTTAATAGAATGCCTTCGTTTAAAAAATAAGTATATAACTCGTCGCGCATAGAATTAAAATACGAAACGCCTTCCTGGTGTTTAATATCAAAAGCCAGAAGAGTGCCCCGGTGCCTTACATTTTCAATAGTAGAACAGCGTTTTAATTTTTCGGCAAAAGCCTGGTGTTGTTCGCTGATTCGTAAAATGTTTTTTAAATAGTCTGGTTCCAGCAGAATATCCAGACTGGCATTAGAGGCGGCGCAAGCCAGTGGATTCGCTGTATAAGAATGTCCGTGAAAAAAAGTTTTCATTTTATCTTCCGATAAAAACGCTTCGTATATTTTTTCGTTACAGGTAGTCACACCTAAAGGCATGGCGCCACCGGTTATGCCTTTGGAGAGGCAAATCATATCCGGTTCTTCATTCAGATACTCCGTAGCAAATAATTTTCCTGTTCTTCCAAATCCGGTCATCACTTCGTCGGCAATACAAAGAACCGAGTATTTTTTGCATTGTCTGATCATGGTGTCGAGAACATCTGCTTCATACATAAGCATACCACCGGCGCCTAATACAAGAGGCTCAAAAATAAAAGCGGCAATTTCGTTGGTGTTTTTTTTAAGCACTTCTTCTAAACAGTGCAAACTTGTCTTTTCATTTCCGGGGCTGGGAAGGGGTAAATGAATAACTTCAAAGAGCAGGAATTCAAAGGCTTTTGTAAAGGCGCTGCGTCCGCTCACCGACATGGCTCCAACGGTATCGCCGTGATAAGCCTGGTCAAAAACCAGGATTTTGTTTTTCTTTTCTCCTGTGTTGTGCCAATATTGAATAGCCATTTTTAAAGCCACTTCAACAGCAGTAGAACCATTGTCAGAATAAAAAATTTTGGATTGTTGGCCCGGAAGAATTTTGAGTAAACGTTCTCCTAATTGTACGGCCGGTTCATGTGTAAAGCCTGCAAAGATTACATGTTCCAGCGTGTTTAATTGTTCTGTGACTTTTTTTGCAATGTGAGGATGTGCATGCCCGTGAATGTTTACCCACCAGGAGGAGACAGCATCCAGATACTTATTACCACTTTCGTCAAAGAGCCACACGCCTTCCCCCCGTGTAATTCCAATTGGAGTCTGTGCGGTTTTCATCTGTGTGTAGGGGTGCCAGATGACTTTTGAATCGCGTTCTGAGAGTGACATGTTGTTTTTTGGTTACTGTGTTTTTATTAAAATCTAATACTTGGTCTTAACATCCTTCGACTTCGCTCAGGATGACACCCTTCGACTTCGCTCAGGATGACACTTCTCGACTTCGCTCGAAGTGACAGCTACAGGCTTCGCTCAAAGTGACGTTTCCCGTTGCCTCCGCTTAGCATGATCTAGTAACATTGTCATTTCGAGCGGAGTCGAGAAATGAAATTACTGTTCCCATCTCGACCTCCCTTCGAGCGGCTCAGCACAAGCCTCGAAGCCACATTCAAAGCGATAATAAGTTTGGCCGTAAGTCATCAGCCATCTTTTTAATTTCCTGTTTCTCAATCCGGGAAAGTCCGGGGATATTACCAAGGCAATTCGCACCCGAGTAATTCAAAATAAAATTTTCACTCTCCTCATTTCTGTCGCCATTAAAAATAATCCCCGCAAGTTCAATCTTATTGAATTTTAAAACCTCTAACGCTAATAAACTATGGTTAATGCTGCCCAGATAATTTTGCGACACAAGGATGACCGGAAGTTTCCATAGTTTTAAAAGATCCAGATTTAAGTCGGTGGTATTTAAGGGCACCATGATTCCTCCGGCAAGTTCGATCATTAACCTGTTTTTAGTTTCAGGCAAAGTAAGAGCGCTGAGCGCGATGTTTATCCCGTCGCGTTTAGCAGCAGCGTGGGGAGACATAGGCTGAGTTAAACGGTAACGTTCGGGATGTAAAACAGAAACCGGATTACTAATCAGCTTTTGAACGGTTAAGGTGTCACTCTTATCCAGATCGCCGGCCTGAATAGGTTTCCAGTAGTCAGCTTCCAGAGCTTCCACCAGGATGGAGGAAAGGATTGTTTTTCCGATTCCTGTTCCAATGCCGGCAATGACGTAATTTCTCATGAATTCAGAATTTGATTTAAAGCCTGGGTCAATTGAATGATCTGTGCCTCGGTGTTATGAAGATGAAGACTAATCCGCAGGCGTTCTTTTCCCACAGGCACCGATGGACTTAAGATGGCACGCACATCAAAACCCTGCCGCTGCAATTGGGTAGCAACGGCCTTCGTTTTTTCGTTTCCTTTTACGATTAAACTTTGAACAGGACTCCTGCTTTCTATCAGATAATAAACGGATGGCAATTTTAAGTATTCTTTAAAAAGGCGGATCCTGTTGTGTAAAACAGGTGTCTTAAGTTCTGCTGCCGCCAATTCTTTGTACGCGTAACGTATATGTAACAACGACGAAAACGGAAGTGCTGTTGTGAAAATAAACGAACGGGCAAAATTGATGAGGTAGTTTCTCAGTGTGTCGCTGCCCACCACAATGGCGCCATGTGCGCCCAAAGCTTTTCCGAAGGTATGCACACGGGCAAACACTTTGTTTTCTAATCCGTATTCATTTACCAACCCCCGGCCTTGTTCGCCAAAGACGCCGGTAGCATGCGCTTCGTCCACAATGAGATTGGCCTGGTATTTTTCGCAAAGATCTGCTATTTCTTTCAGGGGTGAAGTGTCACCATCCATGGAATAAACAGATTCTACCGCCACAAAAACACTTCCTTTGGCTTGCTGCAATTTTTTTTCCAAATCGCTGAGGTCGTTATGTGCAAACTTAAAACGGTTCGCGTAACTGAGTCGGCACCCGTCTATAATACTAGCGTGAATCAATTCGTCACAAATAAGCGTGTCGCCTTTAGAAGCAATGCAGGAAAACAGGCCAACGTTGGCGTCGTAACCGGAGTTAAACAAGAGGCCGGCTTCGGCATGATGAAATGTGGCGATCTCTTTTTCCAGTTCCTCCGCAAAAGCGGTGTTACCGGAAATAGAGCGGGAGCCTGTGGCGCCATTTAGAGAGTGAAGAGAGTTTAAGTGATTCTGAACTACTGTTTTTAATTTTTCGGAACGCGCCAAACTTAAATAGTCGTTGGAGCAAAAGTCGATCATTCCTTCGTTTACAAGTAAGGAGCGAAACAGGGAGTCTTGTTTCCGTTTATCAAGCGCTTCCTGAAGTTTAGCGTTTCCACTGGTTAGACTTGTCATTGTACAGTTTCTTTATGTCGCACAAACTACTTAACCCTGAGCCTTAGCGCCCCCGTAGGTAAAGCTGTTTCCTTAAAGCGTTGGCGCTTCCCTTTCAGTTCCTTTGAACGCTTTTCTCGTTTTTAAACCGAGTAATTCAAACATGGCCAGGTCTTCGTTTGTAGAAGGGTTTGGTGTAGTTAATAATTTGTCACCTGCAAAAATAGAATTGGCGCCTGCCATAAAACAAAGCGCTTGTTCGGGAACAGTCATTTCCAGACGCCCTGCGGATAAACGCACCACTGTTTTTGGCATGATGATACGCGCGGTTGCAATCATGCGTAACATATCCCAGATGGCCACCCTTTCCTGATTTTCGAGAGGGGTCCCCTTTACAGGCACGAGTGCGTTAATGGGTACAGACTCGGGATGTTGTGGCAGAGTGGACAGTACGTGCAGCATGCCAATACGATCCTCTTCTGTTTCTCCCAGTCCCACAATACCACCGGAACAAACTGTTAACTTTGCTTTGCGGGCATTTTCGAGTGTTTTTAAGCGGTCATCGTAGGTACGGGTTGTAATCACATTGTTGTAATGTTCTTCGGAGGTATCAATGTTGTGGTTGTAGGCAAACAGTCCGGCATCTTTTAGTTTTTGAGCCTGTTCGTAATTCAACATACCGAGGGTACAGCATACTTCCATGTCCATGTCGTTGACAGATTTCACCATTTCGAGCACGCGGTCAAAATCACGGTTATCACGTACTTCACGCCAGGCGGCTCCCATGCATACGCGCGAAGATCCGGTATCTTTTGCTTTTTGTGCAAGCGCAATGACCTCTTCTTTTTTCATGAGGGCATGCACATCTACATCGGTATGATAGCGCGCTGCCTGTGGACAATAAGCGCAGTCCTCAGGACAACCCCCTGTTTTTATAGAAATGAGGGAGCTTATCTGTACTTCGCTGTAGTCGTTGTTATTACGGTGAATAGTGGCTGCTTCGTAGATCAGATCGAGGAGCGGACGGTTGTAGAT
>CAZMHW010000215.1:0-6542 GCA_964566105.1 uncultured Akkermansia sp. | reverse complement strand
CGTTGCCGCTGAATATCCTGAGCTTATCCATGTACTCTCCTCAAAAACAACGTTTTACTCATCAGGGAAAAGAACTAATAAAAAGAGTGAGATAAAAGTAGAAAAGGTATTGCTTCTGGAGCCATTTTATATTAAAGTGGATGAAAATCAAATGGAAGAGATCCAGTACGTAAGCTCCGATGAAAAACAAGAGCAGTATACAAAAACGATAGATAAATGCGCAAGCCTGCTCAATTTCCAGCTCATTACAATTGATCCGGGTATTGTTAGCGCGGGAGATGTGGAAAAAATAAACGATTATTCGATTATAAACGATTGGTTTGACGAACGTTTTGACAGTGATGATGAAAAAAACCTGATCCTGAACACCGATGACATAGAAAAAGTTATAGCGAAGTACGATACCCGTTATGTGCTTAAGACTGGCGTTGCAACGGTGAAAAGAATGAATGGAAAAAAGCGCACGTATTTTTATGGCTTTTTGTTCGATCTGAAAACAAATGAACTTGTTTACAGAAAATACGAGAGTTTTAAATCTCAGGATAAACAAGATCTTGTGAATGCAAAAACTTATCAAATGCTTTATGAATTAAAACATCCGATAAAACATTAGTACAAACTACTTTAATTCAAAATGAAAAAATTTCGCGTATACATAGCACTGTTTTTTTTAGAAACTTTGATTACTAATTCAATCGCTATTGCTCAGGTTCCAGGTTATATGGGAAAAAAAGTAGTTGCGGGCTATGGGTTTTATTTTAACCCGGGATTTAGCAATATTGCTATGGGTTACAGCGACAGCCCCTTGAACACGCAGCATGAATTCTTTCTGGAATATACTACCGGAAAAAAATTCATGGTCGGAGCTTCGGCGCGCTTGTACAGATATACTTACAATAACACTGAACTTGTGGATGCCAACGGTCCCAGTAACTCAAGCACCTTTAATCAGGTTGACCAAAATCCAAGTGGAAGTTATCAGATAAAGGGCAGGAATTTTTCACTGTATGGCAAGTTATTTAAATCGAACTACCTCGCGCCCTGGGGAAGATATTTTATATTTGGATTGAGCGTCATTAAATATGAGACAGATTACGATTCTGGTGACATGAGGGTTTTGGTGAAGGAAACTAAATATGGTACCGTAACAAACTCCTACTACACCGATTTTGGGCCAACCACCGAATTTTACAGCACTGCTGATGTTTTTTTTGGTAACGGTAAAAGCAGAATATTTTCGAACAGAATAGTTTTTGATTACGGATATACAGTTGGCATAGTATCCATGGCGCATATGTTTTTAAACGCACTGGATTTTGGAGAAACGCTTTATCCTCAGGACTATATAAAAAGCACCTCGGCTTCGCGTGTTGCTGCTCTGAACAGATTTAATTTTTATTTTAAATTAGGTTATCTGTTTTAGTCGTTTTTTATAATAAAAAAACCCGCTCTGTTTTCACAAAGCGGGTCCTCCAAAATTTACAGAACTAAGCCTTCATTTCAGCCAGCACACTGTTCATGCTTCTTACAGCATCAGCGCTTTTGTTAAAGGCTGCTTGTTCGTCGGCTGTTAATTTGTAATCAACGATTTTTTCCCAACCGTTTTTGCCAATTACAACCGGCACACCTAAACAAATATCTTTTTGTCCATATTCACCGTCCAGGTAAACACAGCAAGGAAATAATTTTTTCTGGTCATTAATGATACTGTTTACCAAGGCAGCTACAGCAGCTCCCGGGGCATACCAGGCACTGGTTCCGAGCATTCCTGTTAAGGTTGCCCCACCTACCATAGTATCGGCGGCCACTTTTTTCAGAGCCTCAGCATCTAAAAACTGAGAAACTGGAACTCCTGTGTTAGTAGCTAAACGGGTTAAAGGAATCATAGTAGTATCACCGTGTCCACCGATAACCACGCCGCTAATATCACTTGCAGGCGCGTCTAATGCTAACGATAAATAACATTTGAAACGGGCGCTGTCTAAAATACCACCCATACCAATAATTCTGTTTTTTGGTAATTTGCTTTCTTTTAAAGCAAGGTAGGTCATGGTATCCATTGGGTTACTCACCACAATGATTATAGCTTCCGGAGAATGTTTTAATACATTTTCAGTTACAGTTTTTACGATACCGGCATTGATACCGATCAACTCTTCACGGGTCATCCCGGGTTTGCGCGGAATACCACTGGTAATAACCACTACTTTAGAGTTTGCGGTTTTACTATAATCGTTGGTGCTGCCGGTAATACGGGTGTTAAACCCGTTGAGGGTAGCTGTTTGCATCAGGTCCAACGCCTTGCCCTCAGCAAAATTTTCCTTAATATCTAAAATAACTACTTCGCTTGCAATGCGATTAAGGGCAATGTATTCGGCACATGTGGCTCCTACGTTTCCTGCTCCAATAACTGATACTTTCATTATAACTGGTTTTTAAATGTTTGGTAAATTTAGAATATTTAGAAACACACTGTGTTTTGTGTTCATAATTTTAATGCTAAAATAACTAAAATTTTAAAATGCCTTTAAGCCTTTATTTTAGAGGCGAGGTTCAAAAGTTTAGCTTCTTCAAAATAATCGGTCATTAATTGCAAACCCATCGGTAATCCATTGCTGTGTGTACCACAAGGTACTGAAATAGCGGCTACACCTGCAATATTGGCCTGCACTGTAAAAATATCTTCCAGATACATCTTAATTGGATCTGCACTGTTTTTTCCAAATTCAAAAGCTGTTCCCGGAGTAGATGGGGTTAATATGAAGTCGTAATTTTTGAAGATGTCTTTGGTTTTATTCTGTATCACCCTGCGCACTTTCTGGCCTTTGCTGTAATAAGCATCATAATAACCCGCGCTTAACACAAAGGTACCGAGCATAATTCTGCGCTTCACTTCTTTGCCAAAACCTTCGGCCCGCGATTTTTTGTAAGTACTTTCCAGATCAGTAGAATTGACGCTGCGGTGCCCGTAATGAATCCCTGAGAATCGGGAAAGATTGGATGAAGCCTCCGCAGTAGTGAGTACATAATAAGTGGGCACAAGGTATTCGAGGTACGGAAAACTAACTGCTTCCACAGTGTGGCCTGAGGCTTTCAGTGTTTCCAGTTGTTTTAAAACGCTTTGTTTTACTTCGGGGTCAATGCCTTCAGCTTCAACACACTCTTTCAGGTAGGCAATTTTATATTTTTTATCTGCTGCCAGTTCTTTCGAATAGGGTTCCACGGGTTTCGATGAACTTGTCGTATCGTGAGAATCCAAACCACTAATCACTTCGAGCACCAAGGCTGCGTCCTCCACCGTTTTGGTAATTGGTCCAATTTGGTCGAAAGAAGAAGCATAAGCAATCAATCCGTAACGTGACACGCGGCCGTAAGTAGGTTTTAACCCAACGGTTCCGGTAAAAGAAGCAGGCTGACGAATAGAACCACCGGTATCAGACCCTAAAGTGACGTGGCACAAATTGGCAGCCACGGCTGCGGCAGCTCCACCCGAAGAACCACCTGGCACGCATTTTTCGTTGAGTGGATTCAGTACATTTCCAAAAGCGGAATTTTCATTGCTACTGCCCATGGCAAATTCATCGCAATTCAGGCGTCCTATGATAATAGCGTCCTCGGCAATTAAACGTTCTACAACTGTGGCCGAATAAAGAGATTCAAAGCCTTCCAGAATTTTTGAGGAAGCTGAAACTTTATGACCTTTGTAACAAATGTTATCTTTTAAGCCCACAATCACTCCGGCCAGTTTACCCAGGGAAGAAGGATTCGACGCTATTTTCTGATCCAGTTTTGCCGCTTGCTCCAATGCCGTCTTTTCAAAAACCTCTAAAAACGCATTGAGTCGTTTTTTTTGATTAATGTCAGAAATAGCTTGTTCAACAAGAGATGTAGATGAAATTTTACCGGAATGAAGATCCGATTGCAATTGTTTTATGGTAGAAAATGAATACACAGAATTGGTTTTTTGAAACAATAAAAGCGTTATTCAGCTTAGAATAACGCTTCAAATTTACATAATTACGCCGATAGCTACGGCTTATTTTTTTTCAGATTCGCTGCTCTCAGGCTCGCCTTTGCTCGCGTCTTTAAAATCTTTATTTCCTCTTCCCAGGCCTTTCATCAATTCTGGAATTTTTTTGCCTCCAAACATCAATAAAACAATAACCAGAATAATGATAATTTCCGGAGCACCTAAGCCACCTAAAATTCCTAATGTAAACATTGCAGTCAATTTTAATTTCTAGCGCAAAGTTACTCAAATATCGGCTTCCGCCAAAATTTATCCATTTTATATTATTTTCTTACATATACCGGTAAATAATTATTTCTAAATGCGGCTACCGGCTTAGTTTACTAAGGTTTTAACATGCAAAAATATTTCTTATGATTTTACGCAGAAAGTTTGATGGTTTATGTAAAAATAGTTAATCTTACAGTCTAAAATTCAAATTTTATGACCACTAATTCTCCTGTAGATTACCTGCCGATTTTTATCATGTTTACCATTGCGGTTGGTTTTGCAGTTGTATCCTTAATTGCAACACATGCATTGGGACCAAAACGCAAAACAAAGACAAAGTTAGAGTCATTTGAGTGTGGTATAGAATCGCAAGGAAACGCGCGCGTTCCGTTTTCCATCAAATATTTTTTGGTGGCTATCCTGTTTGTATTGTTCGATATAGAGGTAATCTTTATGTATCCCTGGGCTGCTAACTTTAAGGAGTTGGGAATGCTGGGTGTCATAGAAGTGTTTAGTTTTATTGCCTTACTATTAGTTGGCTTTTATTACATGTTGTCGAAAAAAGCCCTGAAATGGGAAGACTAATAACAATGTTAAATGAAGAATGAGAAATTTTAGATTGATACTATTCTTCATTTAAAATTCAACATTTAAAATTCAACATTTAAAATTTTAAAAATGTCAAAAGAAATTATAAAAAAGACAAAATTGGAAATCGCTAAACAACCGGAAGGCATTGAAGGGCCTGGGTTTTTCGCGACCAAAGTAGACGACGTAATCGGAATGGCCCGTGCCAATTCTCTCTGGCCCTTACCTTTTGCGACCTCTTGTTGTGGTATTGAGTTTATGGCCACTATGGGCTCACATTATGACCTCGCCCGTTTCGGTATGGAACGTTTGAGCTTTTCTCCACGTCAGGCTGATCTGCTCATGGTAATGGGAACCATTGCGAAAAAAATGGGTCCAACTCTGCGCCAGGTATACGAGCAAATGGCAGAACCCCGCTGGGTATTAAGCGTAGGTGCTTGTGCCAGCAGTGGTGGGATCTTTGACACTTACAGTGTTTTACAGGGTATTGACAGAATTATTCCTGTTGACGTGTATGTTCCGGGTTGTCCTCCAAGACCGGAACAAATCATCGATGGAATTTTAAAAATTCAGGAATTGGCCAAGAACGAATCTGGCCGCCGCCGTCACTCGCCTGAGTATAAGAAATTAATGAACAGTTACGGAATAGAATAGACAATTCGATTATTGACGATTTACAATTTGAAATCGTTGGTGTAAATTTTGAAAATTGTAAATAAGTACACATGAGTAAAGAAATTTTAGATAAAGTAAACGAACGATTGCACGCACAATTTCCGGGCGCTGTTTTAAGCGCAGAGCTGTTGTACGATTTCCCGGTGTTTACGGTAGACCATTCGCACGCCCATGCCGTTGTTAAGTTCCTAAAAGAAGACGCGGACCTTAACTTCCATTTCCTTACGGATCTGACCGCCATGCAAACAGCAGATGAAAAACATCTGGGAGTGATCTATCACCTCCATAATATGCCTAAAAACATGCGGGTGCGTGTGAAAACGTTTTTTGATATTCAAAAACCGGAAATTCCTACCGTTACCGATCTGTGGCCTGCAGCCAACTGGATGGAAAGGGAAAGTTATGATTTTTTTGGTGTGCGCTTTAAAGGTCATCCAAATCTGGTGCGCATATTAAATGTCGACGAAATGGATATTTATCCGTTAAGAAAAGAATATCCTCTCGAAGATCAAACCCGTGAGGACAAAGAAGATAAAATGTTTGGACGCTAGCTAACGCAATTCTTAGTGTTAAGTTATTAGGTTTTAATTAAAGGGGCTAAAAAACTAAGCATTAAAAATTAAAAACTTTAAAAGATGAGTAAAAAAATAAATCATATTACACAGCCTTCGGATACTATTGAAAAGGAATACTCCACGCTTAATCTTGGGCCAACACATCCTGCAACGCATGGCATTTTTCAGAATGTATTGCAAATGGACGGGGAGATCATTCACGATGCTGTGCCTACTTTAGGCTACATCCACCGTGCATTTGAAAAACTTGCCGAACGCAGACCTTATGCGCAGATTACCCCTTTGACCGACCGTTTAAATTACTGCTCTTCTCCAATTAATAATATGGGCTGGCACATGACAGTTGAAAAACTGATCAAAGCGGAAATTCCAAAACGTGCGGAATACCACCGTGTGATTATCATGGAATTGTCGCGTATTGCCGATCATATCATTTGTAATACAATTATTGGTCAGGATACGGG
>CAZMHW010000214.1:4005-6543 GCA_964566105.1 uncultured Akkermansia sp. | reverse complement strand
CCCGGTTGCAAATGGATCAGGATCTCTACATTTTCAGCAGTATTGTCTTCTACTTTTTTAATCTTGATTTTTCCTTTTTCATTCGCGGCCAGAATCGAATCGATCAGTGAGCCGGTGGTGGTACCAAAAGGAATTTCAGAAATAATCAGGGTTTTTGCGTTCAACTCCTTGATCCGTGCACGGATCTTGATCTTCCCACCTCTTAAACCGTCTTTGTAATCACTGAAGTCGGCAATGCCACCTGTAACAAAATCGGGGAAAATACTGGCTTTCTTCCCTTTCAGTACTTGAATGGAAGCATCGATCAGTTCGTTAAAATTATGTGGTAATATTTTAGTGGCTAACCCTACCGCGATTCCCTCAACGCCCTGGCCAAGCACCAAAGGGAATTTTACCGGAAGGGTAATTGGTTCCTTGTTCCTGCCATCGTAACTCAGTCCCCAGTTGGTGGTTTTTGGATTAAAAATTACTTCCTGGCCAAATTTAGAGAGACGCGCTTCAATGTAACGGGGCGCTGCGGCGCTATCCCCGGTTAAAATATTCCCCCAGTTTCCCTGGCAATCAATCAAAAGGTCTTTCTGACCCATAGTGACAAGGGCGTCACCTATGCTGGCATCCCCATGGGGATGGTATTTCATGGTATTCCCGATCAGGTTGGCCACCTTGTTGTAGCGCCCGTCTTCCAACTCCCACATGCTGTGCAAAATACGGCGTTGCACGGGTTTTAACCCGTCTTCCATGGCTGGTACCGCACGCTCCAGGATCACATAGGACGCGTAATCAATAAACCAGTTTTTAAACATGCCACTAACGTGGGTAATGTTATCAACCTCGTGATGATTTTCGTTGTCCTTTCCTTCAAAAATGTCGCTCATACGCTGTATTAAAATTTAAAATGCAAATATAAGCTTCGAAAAACAAAAATGAGGGGTCAAAAAGAGCCTTTCGGGCTAAAATTGAAGGGAAATATCCACAAAGAGGCGGTGAAAAGCAGGAAAACAGCCCTAATTTTACGCATTTTGTCAGGTTTTAAGAAAAAGGTTATTGGGAAGGAAGCATTGTAAACCAGGGTTCAAATCCAAAATTTCGGGCTCTAAGAGTTTACTTCATCTTTTTGGCCCCTGAGTCAATGGTAATTGTTCCTTCAGTTAGTTCTGATTAGCGAACGTCGGGCAGGTATGTTATTAGTTGAAATCCATTTCCGTGTGGCATAATTTCACATTAGAAGAATGGTTAAGACTGTTTCGACGAGATCATTGTAAATCTAAAAACCCCTTTTCACTCCGCTCAGTGAGATTGCACATTTCCCCATTAGGGTGTTTCAGCGAAGACCCTTCACAGAAAACCCATCAAGAACGCTATGTCCAAATCAACCTCTGAGAATGTCCAAATGACACTTCCTGAAATCTGAATTTAGACACTATCATTGTAGTACAAAAAATAAAATGACAGAGCGGGAAACAACAGTTAAAATGATCTTGGACAGGTGGTACGGTTCCATTACAAATCTGAACAAACACCTGGAGCCATTGAGCGATGCGCAATTGCAAAAAGAAATTGCACCGGGTAAAAACAGAGGCGCCTATGTGTTGGGGCATCTGATCGCAGTGCACGACGACATGTTAGTGCTGTTAGACCTGGGTGAAAAACTCTATCCGGACTTAAACGAAGCTTTTTTAAAACTACCCGACAGAGCCAGCGATAACATCCCATCGGCTTCTGAGTTAAGAACCTTGTGGAGCAAACACTGCGAAGCTCTCCGTAAAAAATTCGAAAACATGAAAACGGATCACTGGTTTGAAAAACACACAGCTGTTTCGGAAGCAGATTTTCTAAAGGAACCACACCGTAATAAGCTAAACATCATTATTACCAGAACCTCTCACCTGCAATACCACACGGGACAATTAGCTTTACTTAAATAAAACAAACATGGCAAATCAAAATTTTCAATTCAGTTTTACTAGTTCAAAAAAACCAGACGAAGTCTTTACACATTTAATTAACCCCAACAACTGGTGGGTAGGTTTGTTTGGCGAAAGCATACATGGCAAGAGCAAGAATCTCAACGACGAATTCTCCTTCAAAGCCGGAGATGGCATGCACTACTCCCTGCAAAAATTAGTGGAACGTGTGGCCAATAAAAAAATTGTCTGGCTGGTGACCGAAAGCAATCTGTCTTTTCTAAAAAACACCAACGAATGGGCAAAGACAAAAATTTGTTTCGACATTACAACAGAAAACAATAAAACAAAGGTTACCTTCACACATGAAGGCCTTGTCCCAAAAATTGAGTGTTACGGTGGTTGTTCAAGTGCCTGGACACAGTACCTGCAGAATCTTCAAAAAGATCTTAACTAAAAAATTTCCGGTAGAAAAAGGTAGAGCTTGCCCCTGACATTCAGTTAAACGACTTAAAGCACCCGATAAGCCCGAGGCTACAAACCTAAGTCTTACGGGTGCTTAAAGGAATGCAATACTCCATGTAAAAGACCAAAACACAAAGCAGGATACTGACGGGTAGTTTAAATACAAGGT
>CAZMHW010000214.1:0-3995 GCA_964566105.1 uncultured Akkermansia sp. | reverse complement strand
GTCTTAATGCTACATGCGTCGACTACTCCTTAATAATTTTCACCACCTTTTTCTGAGACTCATTTTGAATTCGCATAAAATAAATTCCCCGTGGTAAAGTTGTAAGATCAAGCCATTCAGAAGATTTCAGATTTTTCTTTTCTAAAACAACGTGTCCCAGAGCGTCTTTGAGGTCAATTTGCAGGCCCGGATTCTTTCCAATTTCAAGATGAATAAAATCACTTGTTGGATTAGGGTAAATCTTTACATCCCCTAAGCCGGATTCTTCTGCGACCCCTTCACACAGAGCCGCAAAAAATGCCGAAACAGTAGCTGCTGAGCAGCCGGTAAGCGTATTTGTTCCCACTACCGAATACGTGTTACTTTGAATAAGTGTAGTAGTAATAACCGGTGTGAGATCTCCTGTGCTCCAGGAATAGGTACTGGCGCCCTGTGCGGTAAGCGTGGTGATACTTCCAATGCAGAAGGGAGAAGGATCCTTTGTAATGCTAATGGTTGGATTAGGATTAACGGATACAGTTACCACTGCCGAATTGCTTGCACACACTGCCCCTCCGCTAACCGTATACGTGGTGGCATTGCCTGGTGTAACAACATATGTATTCGTAGTGGGTCCATTTGTCCACGTAAATGTACCAGCTCCGCTTGCCACGAGTGTTGCGCTTTTGCCTGCGCATATCGGCTGATTTCCACTGACACTCAACGTAACCACATTAGCGGACGGGAGATTCATGCGGGCCACAAATGGAGATGAAAAACCTGCACCCACAGTTGCATTGAGAGTATAAGTACCCAGAACCGTTTGATTTTGAAAATCACCTCCCAGGTATAAACGACATGGATAATCCATTAACATACAAAGAGGGTTAAACGTGAGACCAGCATTCCCTCCACTTCCTTTATCAGAAGTTACAAATCCAAGTGGATTTCCAGAGCCGTCAAATTCGGCTAACCAGGTAGTCGAAATTGTATTTGGTACAATAGGGGTAGAGCCAATCACCAGAGTGCAGGTCCCGAAAGGAGCAACATCCCCCGCAAGCAGAAAGCCATTTCCTTTGGCTCTTACCACCCGTCCTATTTCGGCGCCATTACTTCCAATGTTTTTAGACCATAATACGCTTCCGGATGAGTTATACCGTGTTACGAAAGCATCTACACTGCCGGCGCTGGTAAGCGTGTTTGTACCTACTACCATGGAAGGTGTATAAAAACCACCTGTGAGGTAAACACCACCGGAACCATCATCGTCTACAGCAAAAGCCTGATCATTTTGTGTGCCGCCACCGCCTTGTACCCACTGAAAATTTCCGGACGCGTCGTATTTGGCAATAAAATAGTTATAATCTGAAATTCCCGAACTGCTGAGGGTAGTACCTCCTACAGCCAAAGACTGCTGATATGCGCCACAGATAAATAAATTGCCGTTGTTATCCATATCTATATTATAGGCCTGCGACATTCCATATGGAAGTGGAGCCTTGGCCCAAAGGGGAGTACCGTTACCGTTAAACTTTGCCACGAAATATTTGCTGTAAGAAGAAACATTTGTGAGGGTGCTGCTTCCCAATGTAAGTGTTGGAGAACTGTAAGATCCCGCTATGATTAAATTTCCTGAGGCATCTGTACAGGCAGAATAACCTATTTCGTGACCCACATTAGCACCGCTATATGTCTGGGCCCAGAGTAAATTTCCTGCTGCGTCGTATTTTACGATGAACATGTCAAAATAAATCGCATTATTTGGCGCCGTATAAGTAACAAATGTATTGCTTCCAACAACCATCGTTCCACCAAAAGTGCCTGTAATAAAAACATTTCCTGCATTATCGGTCGCAACACCGTATGAATTTCCCTGGTTATTGCTGGCAAAAGCGAAACTTCGTACCCAGAGAACTGTTCCGGATGAGTTATATTTTACTAAATAGGCGTTACCCTGAGCAGTGAGCGTATTTGTACCAATTACTCCGGAACTGTAGGTATTACCTGTTAGAAATACATTTCCCTGGGAATCGGTACACATGGCATTCCCTTCTGCATTAACAGCTTCTGTTCTGGCCCACTGCCAGGTTTGTGCGTTCAAGCTCCATGCTGCGAGAGCTAAACATAAAGTCATAATTTTTTTCATGATGTTCGTTTTTAATTTTTGGGTTAGGGTAAAATTGAACTATACTAAAGTTAAAACATTTTTTAATAGCATGTGACAAAAGTTTAAAAAACATTTTCGAAACTGTTTGCATAAAAAAGGAAGAAGTCTCAGAACACATTCTGCCCTCGATTCATTCAAATAACAACTCAGCTGTTGCCTTCTGATAAATCCTTCCAATAACAGGTTCGTAAAAACACCGCTTGCAGTTTGTAAAAAGAATTTTATCTTTAGACTCAATTCAGGCATTTGAAGATATAACCCTAACCAAACCATCACCATGAAAAAAATTTTATTTATAGGCAGCATTGCCCTGGTTTTTGTACTCTCCGCTTTTACCCTTGCAACGAAAGAAGAATGGCAACTCACCGATGGTTATTCCGTTCGTTTTGTTGGCAAACGCATCAATGGATTTTTCCACAAATTAAAAGGACAGGTGAGTTTTGATGAAAACAAACTCGCTACGTCGCGCGTTTCTCTGGAAGTAGAAGTAGCTTCTATTACCACCGGTAATTCCCTTAAAAGCTGGCACGCCAAAAGACCAAAATGGTTCAACGCTAAAAAATATCCTACCATTACCTTTGTGTCCAATAAATTTCAAAAAACAGCCAAGGGTTTTATGGTGACGGGCAAATTAAATATGCGCGGCGTAGAAAAAGAAATTTCTGTTCCCTTCTCTTTCAGTAACAAAATATTTTTTGGTCACTTCAGTGTGGTACGTTCCGACTTTAAAGTGGGACCTATGAAAGGCATGGGCAAAATGGTTTCCGACACCATTCAGATTGACTTTACCATTCCGGTGACGAAATAATAAAAGAGCGGCAGCGTTTTTGAAGTGCAACGGAATAGCCTGACTTTCATGCAAAATTAATGACATGAAACAAATCGTATTTTTTATTACCACACCGCTTCTTTTTGTCTTTTCCTGCAAAACAAAAAACGATGTAAAAGTGGAATACACCGTTAGCCTGACCAAACTTGTGGATTCCCTTCCCTGCCGCGCCGAAGTTGAATTTACGGACTATGGCTCTGAAAGAAATTCCAAACATACTGACCAGATCTCTGCCAATTGGACCTGCACAAAAATATGTTATTACGACACGGAGGTTACCTTAAAAGCAAAGGCGCTTGAAAACATAAAAAGTTTAAAAGTGGAAATAAGTGCTTACGGAACAACGGTTTCTGAGACAGCCGACCCTTCAAATGGCAGTGCCTATGTAAGCAAAGCCTTGTATAACAAAAATTAAAGTTATTCGGATAAACTTTCTTTAATCAGATCTTCATTCTGTCCCGCAGCTTCATAACAGGTAATTCCCAAAACCGATAGAGACCATACGAAATACCTATGCTTAGTAACCAGAACAAAACAAACGCCAGGACACTGTCACCTGTATCCATTGAGGGATTCAAGTGCAGGATTTTCTCCAGAAAAGGCATTATTCCCCGCAGCACAACCATGTGATTGGTGAGGTATAAAGAATAAGAAATAAGGCTCACAAACGTAATTACTTTGTAAATGGCTCCTTTTCCGGTTTCCATGCTGCTGAGTTTGGGCAAGAGACAGAGTGTACCCAAAGCGCTTAAACTATAATAAAAATACCCAAGAGAAAATGAAGAAGATCGCGTATTCGCAAATAACAGTAAAACCAGTCCGAAAATAAATACCTTGTTTTTATGTCTGAACCAATACAGCGGCTTGTAAATACTTAGCCAGGCACCAAACATTCCATACATAAGCCCATCCAGTCGTGTAATTACCTGCTTGGCTATTCCCGCATCAAAACCGTTTTCCAGAGGATATGTGTAAAGCGTTACTTTATACAGACGGATAAACGTGCCAACAACCAACACG